>NZ_DAORSO010000251.1:0-2300 GCF_035443565.1 Ornithinibacter sp.
CGACCACGCGACGTCAGCGCCCCGTGACAGGATGGCTCACGACCCGGACCGGCCGCCCGAGACGACCCCCGGCATCCGACCGTTCGTCAGGCGTGAACACCACCACGCCCACCTGCACGCCCACACAAGGAGAACCCGTGCCCGGCACCAACCTCACCCGTGAGGAGGCCGCAGCCCGTGCGGCCCTCGTCACCGTCGACACCCACGAGGTCGAGCTCGACGTCACGACCGGCCCCGAGACCTTCGCCACGCGAAGCACGATCCGCTTCGCCTGCGCCGAGCCCAGCAGCGCGACCTTCGTCGACTTCGTCGGTGACGAGGTCACCGGCCTCACCCTGAACGGCACCGAGCTCGACCCGGCCGCACACTACGCCGACAGCCGGATCACCCTTCCCGACCTCGCCGCCGACAACGTCGTCGTCATCACCGCCACGGGCCGCTACACCAACACCGGTGAGGGCCTGCACCGCTTCGTCGACCCGGTCGACGACGAGGTCTACCTCTACAGCCAGTTCGAGGTCCCGGACAGCCGGCGCATGTACCCGGTGTTCGAGCAGCCCGACCTCAAGGCCGCCTTCACCTTCACGGTGACGGCGCCGGCGCACTGGCAGGTCGTCTCCAACTCCCCCACCCCCGACGCCGAACCCACCGGCGAGGGCGTCGCCACGTGGCGGTTCTCCCCCACCCCGCGCATCTCGAGCTACATCACCGCACTCGTCGCCGGGCCCTACGACGTCGTGCGCGACACCCTGACCAGCCGTCGGGGCGAGGTTCCCCTCGGCATCTTCTGCCGCAAGTCGCTGACGCCCTACCTCGACGCCGACAACCTCTTCGACCTCACCAAGCGCGGCTTCGCCTTCTTCGAGGCCGAGTTCGACTGTGCCTACCCGTTCGAGAAGTACGACCAGATCTTCACGCCCGAGTACAACATGGGGGCGATGGAGAACGCCGGGGCGGTGACCTTCAACGAGGTCTACGTCTTCCGCTCCCGCGTCACCGAGGCGCTGGTCGAGCGGCGCGCCCTGACCCTGCTGCACGAACTCGCCCACATGTGGTTCGGCAACCTCGTGACGATGCGCTGGTGGAACGACCTCTGGCTCAACGAGTCGTTCGCCGAGTGGGCCTCGACCACCTGCCAGGCCGAGGCCACCGCCTGGACCGACGCCTGGACGACCTTCGGCACCCACGAGAAGGACTGGGCCTACCGCCAGGACCAGCTCTCGACCACCCACCCGATCGTCGCCGAGATCCGTGACCTGCGCGACGTCGAGGTCAACTTCGACGGCATCACCTACGCCAAGGGCGCCTCGGTGCTCAAGCAGCTCGTCGCCCACGTCGGCCGCGAGCCGTTCCGCGACGGTCTGCGGGCCTACTTCGCCAAGCACGCGTGGGGCAACACCACGCTCGACGACCTGCTCGTCGAGCTCGAGGCGACGTCGGGCCGGGACCTGCGCGCCTGGTCGCGGCTGTGGCTCGAGACCGCCGGGGTCAGCACCCTGCGCCCCGTCCTGGAGGTCGACGACCGTGGGCTCATCGCCTCGGCGGTGATCGAGCAGACCTGCGCTCCCGGCTTCGAGACGGTGCGCCCGCACACGCTCAACGTCGGGCTGTATGCCGTTCGCGACGGTGCGCTGCACCGCACCGACGTCATCGCCGTCGACGTCGACGGTGCGGTCACCGAGGTCGCCGAGCTCGTCGGCCGCGAGCAGCCCGACCTGCTCCTGGTCAACGACGACGACCTGGCCTACGCGAAGATCCGCCTCGACGAGCGCTCGCTGGCCACGGCCCTCACCCACCCGCGCGGGTTCACCTCCTCGCTCCCCCGCTCGCTGGTCCTGGCCTGCCTGTGGGACATGACCCGCGACGCCGAGATGGGTGCTCGCGCGTTCGTCGACGTCGTGCTCGCGACGCTGCCCGGTGAGACCGACTCGACCCTGCTGCGCACTCTCATCGCCCAGCTGCAGACGTCGGTGCTCTCCTACACCGACCCCGAGCATCGCGAGGCCACGCGCGCGTCGACGCGGGACCGGCTGTGGGAGATCGCCCGGGCCGGCGAGCCCGGCACCGACGCCCAGCTCCAGCTCGTGAGCGCCGCCTGTGCGCTGACGACGGCCGGTGACGACGTCGCGACGGTGCGAGCCCTGCTCGACGGCACCGAGGTCCTCGACGGGCTCAAGGTCGACTTCGAGATGCGCTGGACCCTCCTCACCGCCCTCGCGGCAGCCGGCGAGGCCGACGACGCGCAGATCGACGCGGAGCTCGCCAGCGAGGACACCGCCACCGGTCGCGAGCGCGCCGCC
>NZ_DAORSO010000252.1:0-2289 GCF_035443565.1 Ornithinibacter sp.
ACGAGCGCGGCCAGGAGCCATCGACCGGATGCCGTGTCGCTGGCTCCCGCGAGCGCCGCCACTGCCAGCAGGGCGATCATCGCGGCCGGTTTGGTGACACGCTCCACGTCACGCCGGTCGCGCACCACCGCCCAGAGGTTGGTGGCCATGATGGCGGCGGTCAGCAGCGCTGCCAGGCCGATCGCCAGGGGCTCGCTCACTGAGCAACCCCGGCGGGAATCACTGTCACGTGGTGCCGGTCTCGGGGTGCCAAATGGGTTGGCAACCGTCGGTCGAACGTCGCCAAGGTCATGTCACGGCATGCCGCGAGGTTCACGAGGTGGACGTCGGTCACGAGCGAGTGACTGACCAGGATTGAGGTGTCGACCTGAGGGTCAATCAGGGAGGAGTGGTCCGGGAGGAACATCCAGCGAGGCTCCGCTCGCATCCCTCTGAGCACGACGGCGATGTCGGAGACCGCGTATGCCTTTCCCGTGATCGCCGGGTTGAGCAACAGCCGGACGAACGCGGACTCGGTCATCGGCGTGGTGGCCCAACCCCCGTTCCACTCGCGCAGGAACGCATGGGCAGCCATGTGGTGGAGGTGCTCACCCAGGGCCAGCGCCACGAGCACGTTGACGTCGAACAGTGCCGTGCGGGGAGTCGACTCCTGGTCGTGGGCGCCGTCCCCGTCAGGCCCGGTGAGGTCACTCATCACGGTGGGCAGCAACCATCTCGTCCGTCACCACATGCCCGGGGACGCCGGACAGCAGCACCGGGAAGGGGCTGTATGTGACGTCGACGGGGCTCGCCGGTGGGGTGAGGCCGCGGCGAGCGAGGGCTGACACCGCAGCCCCCAGCGAGATCCCCTCGGCCCGGGCCAGACTGCGGGCAGCCGCGAGAACCGTCTCGTCAAGATCAAGAGTGGTTCGCATCACCGCACCATAACATCACCGCATCACCTCATCTCGGCGTCGAGCGACTGCTGTACATTCAACGCGCCCAGCGAAGTTCGAGGTGCGCGTCGTCGACCCGACCCGCGACTCCGCGCCGAGCCTTGGCCGCCGTGCCGCGCCGCAGCGCCCCGGGCCCCCGGGCTGCCGGGCTGCCGGGGGGCCGACCCCTAGGTACTTCGTGGGGAGTCCTTTCGCATCGCAAGGAATCCCTTGACCGAAGCAAGAACCTCCCCACAATCCTCGACGGCCCCCGCACCCCTTGCGCGCCGCAAGGAATCCCTTGCGTGGGGCAAGAACCTCCCTCACTCGACCAGGCCCGCTAACACACCGTTGCGCAGGGCAAGGAATCCCTTCACCGGCGCAAGGACTCTCCACGAGGTACCTACTCCCGGGCTCTCAGGATTCTCACCACCGCCCGAACCCACCGGCCACCCGTCCCCGGCGCACACCGCCGCGCCGGGACGCAGCTTCGTCGCCGGGGCCCGGCCCTCCCTCCCCGGCGGGCATCCGCACATCTGGGCTGTGGACAACCCCGAACTCGCCTCCGCGCCGGGTGATGATGGCCCGACGCACAACGAACCGGGGGGATCGGAGCATGCCACGCAAGGGCAAAGACTGGGCACGCAGCCGGGGCATCGGACCCGGCGACCGTGAGTGGAACGAGCCGTGGGAGCGGCTGCGCCACCACCTCATGGAACGCCACGGCGAACGCGTCGACGTCGTGCGCCGTCTGGAGCGGCCGGACCCCGACGACCTCCGCAACCTCGCGATCTTCGCGCGTCAGGCCAGCGCCGCCATGGATGCCGACCTGGCCCGCCTCCTCGGCACCATGACCCCTCAGCTCACCCCGCTCGAGCTCGACACCCTGCGACGCATCGCCGACAAGCCGTCCTGCGGCGTCAACCTCGCCGAGTACCTGCGCATCTCCCCCGTCCGGGTCTGCCGGATCCTCAACCGGCTCGACGAGGCGGGGCTGACCGTCCGTGGCCCGACCTACCTCGACGCTCGGGTGCGCCGCGCCGAGGTGACCGACGAGGGCCGGGACTACCTCCACAGCGTCAAGGACCAGCTCCAGGACCTCGCCCACCAGTGGCTCGACGACCTCGAGGACGGCGCAGATCGGGCCCTCGTCCCCCTGCTGGCCACCTTGGCCGACCTCACCTGACCCCTCGGCAGGACCTCCCCAGATCGCTCAGCGCAACTCGAGGTGCCCGTCGTCGATCCGGCCGAGCCGCGTGACCGCGAGGTCGTAGGCATAGCTCTGCACCACCCGCCACGGGCGGCGGCGCCCCTGCTTGGGCAGCAGGTGCGCCGCCCGCTGCACGTACCCCGACGTCAGGTCGAGCATCGGCGC
>NZ_DAORSO010000253.1:0-2277 GCF_035443565.1 Ornithinibacter sp.
CGACCCGGGCCGGCCACGACGCGACCGCGAACAGGGCGTAGCCCAGGGTCAGCGGAAGCAGGGCCACGACGGTGAGGTCGAGGGCGAGGACGACGGTGACGGTCAGCAGTGCCGTGGCGGCGGCGATGGCGTCCCACACGGCGACGTGGCGAAAGCGCAGCGCTCCGTACTGCACCCCGCGCAGCGTGACGTACATGGAATACGTGAAGGCCAGGACCACCGTGCCGATCGTGTGCGCGGCACCGAACCCCAGCCACGCCGACCCCGCGAGGGCGACCGCGGTCGGCAGCACCATGCTGATCAGGGCGGTGCGGGTGGCGATGTGGCGGGCCACCGTCGCGGCACCCTCGGGGTCATCCAGGGTCGCCTTCATGGCCACGAAGCGGGTGCCGGCCGTCGCCGCGGGGGCTGCCCACAGCTGGCTGGTGAGCACCGAGAGCGACAACGAGGTGTTCGTCTGGCCGAGAAGTTCGCGCGAACCGAGGTGGCCGATGAGCACGCTGTAGAGCAGGCGCCCCAGCCCCTGCACCGCGGTGGCAATGGTACTCAGCGCGGCGCGCGAGCGCAGGCTGCCACCGACGCCGGGTGGCTCGTCCCCGGTGGATGCCATGCGGGCAGCATAGCGAGGGCAGCAGATCCGATCGGCTGTGGCCATGGAGGATGAAGTGGCTGCTGTGGCAGACTGCGGCGTCACCGGTCGGCCAACGTGGCCGAACCCACGCCCTCTTGGGGGTGAGCCGGTCCGTGCCGGGCCGTACCGAGATTTCCGGGCGAGGAGCCATGAGAGCACTTCGGGTCACTGTCGCGTTCGCCGTGGCCGCGGGCGCCGTCTTCACCGGCTCCGCGAGCAGCGCGGCAGGCGTCGGTGCGTCCGCGCCCTCCGCCGCCACGGCCTCGGCCTCCACCACCTACCCCCGGCCTGCTGGCACGTCGTTCACCTTGTCCGGCCGTGGCTACGGGCACGGACGGGGGATGAGCCAGTACGGCGCCTACGGAGCGGCCCTGAAGGGCCTGAGCCGCAACGAGATGTTGTCCTTCTACTACCCGGGCACGACCCGATCCACGAGCATCGGCAACCCGACGATGCGGGTGCGTCTGACCGCCCTCGGATCCACCACCACCCAGCTCGTGACCACACCGGGCCTGGTCGTCTCGGACGGCACCAAGACCGGCGCCCTCGCCGTGCGCAACTCCGACGGGACCCCGCGCGAGCGGTGGCGTCTGGTGCCCGAGGGCACCGGCCTGACCCTTCAGTGGCTCGAGAAGGGCTCGTGGCGCAGCACGAGCAGCTGGCGGGCTCGAACGGTGCCGTTGTCGTTCACGGACGCATCGCTCGGCGCGGTGCGCGTCGTCCTGCCCGACGGCACCCAGCGCGACTACCGCCGTACGGTGCGCGGCATCCGCTGGGGGGCGGGGATGATGACGCTGAGCGTGGTGTCGATGGACTACTACCTCCAGAGCGTGGTGCCGTCCGAGATGCCGGCGTCCTGGCCGACGGCGGCGCTCGAGGCGCAGGTGGTCGCCGCACGAACCTATGCTGCCCACCAGCGTGCCAACCAGGCGCCCGGGACCCCGTACGACACCTGTGACTCGACGAGCTGCCAGGTCTACCGAGGCATGGCGGGCTACACGACAGCCGGCACGCAGGTCCCCCACGAGAACGCCAGGTCGACGGCAGCGGTCGCCTCGACGGCCGGCCTCGGGCTCTTCGCCAACGGGTCTCCCGCTCTGACCGAGTTCGGGTCCTCGAACGGCGGCCGCACCGTGAAGACCGCGCTGCCGTACCAGGTGTCGTTGGCGGACCCCTACGACGCGGTCCCGTCGGGCAGCACGAGCCGGTGGACCAAGACGTTGCCGATCAGCGCGATCGAGAAGGCGTACCCCACGATCGGGAAGCTCAAGGCGCTGCGCATCGACAAGCGTGACGGGATCGATGCCTGGGGCGGGCGCATCATCACCATGACGGTCATCGGCTCGGCGGGCTCGAAGACCGTGAAGGGAACGGCCTTCAGCGCCGCGCTGGGCCTGCGCAGCACGTGGTGGACGGTCTCCTAGAGGGTCTCCCCGGGGCCGGAGGGCCTCGCGTCGTCAGTCCAGGGCGACGCTGAACGGGGCTCCGGTCGCCTCGCGAACCTGCTCCTCGGTGACGTCGGGCGCCAGTTCACGCAGGACCAGACCGTCCTGCGTGACGTCGAGCACGGCGAGGTCGGTGATGATCCGCTGCACGACGGCCTTGCCGGTGAGGGGCAGCGAGCACTCGCTGACGATCTTGTGCGA
>NZ_DAORSO010000254.1:0-2273 GCF_035443565.1 Ornithinibacter sp.
ACGTGCTCATGGCGATCTGCGCCGGTGGGCTGCGACGGTGGCTCGACGACCTCGAGGCACTGCCGGAGCGTCCGCTCATCGCGTTCATCCCCGTCAACGTCCGTCCCCCGGAGAGCGAGGGTGGCGGCAACGCCGTCGGCGCAACCCTGGTCTCGCTGGCGACCGACATCGAGGACCCCCTGGAGCGGCTGAGCGCCATCACGGCATCGTCACGGGCGGCCAAGGCCCGGATGCGCGGCATGAGCGCCGATGCAGTCATGGCCTACAGCGCGCTGCTGCTCGCCCCCGCCGGGCTTCAGGTCGCCAAAGCCATGAGCGGTCTGCCCGGCCCGGTGCCCCACACCCTCAACGTCTGCATCTCGAACGTTCCCGGCCCCAAGGAGCACCTCTACCTGCGCGGTGCCCGACTCGAGGCGACCTACCCCGTGTCGATCCCGGGCCACTCGATGGCGTTGAACATCACCGCGCACTCGTACGCGGGCACGCTCGACCTCGGCTTCATCGGCGACCGCGAGGCGCTGCCACACCTCCAGCGCCTAGCCGTACGCGCCGGTGAGGCGCTCGAGGAACTCGAGGCCGCCGTGGCCGGGCTCGACTGACTCAGGACCCCCTTCCAGCCACCGCGTGACGGGCTCAGCCCTGCTGCTCCCCGGCGATGTTGACCATCCATGCGACGCCGAACTTGTCGACGAGCATGCCGTAGTCGTCACCCCACATCTGGCGCTCCAACGGCATCTGCACGGTGCCGCCTTCGGCGAGCCCGTCCCAGTAGCGGCGCATGGCCTCGGAGTCGTCGCCGCTGATCGACATCGTGATGGTGTTGCCAGCTACGTAGCTGTCCTCCTGGCCCGGGGGCATGTCGGAGGCCATGAAGGTCATGCCGGCCTCGGTCTCGAGGTGCGAGTGCATGACCCCGTTCGCCTCGGGCCCCTGCGCACCGAAGTCACCGAAGGTGGAGATCTGCAACTCACCGCCGAGCACGGACTGGTAGAAGGTCATCGCCTCGCGCGTGGTTCCGGGGAAGTTCAGGTAAGGGTTCAGGGCAATCGCCATGACGGACTCCTTCGACGTCGAACTGGATCGGACCCGCTCGGGCCCGCCTTCAGCGGACGCTACAACCGGGTGCCGACAGACGGGCTGGATTCCTTCCTGGACCTGCCCTGCACAGCCACCGTGACCGCGAGGACCAGCACAGTGACCATGGCCAGCATCATCGACGGGATCGTGACGTTCGCCGCGTGGAAGTGCGGACCCGACACCCAGACGTCGGCCGTGTCGCGGTTGACGAAGCCGTCGTCCGCGAAGCGCGCGAGCGCCGTCGCGAGCTCGGCGAGGTGCCCGAGCACGGCGAGTGGGACGAACAGCAGGAGGGCCTTGCAGATGCGACGCTGAGCCGTGGACTCGGTCTGGGCAAGCAGCCGACGCACGAGCACGGCGGCGCCGACGAGCATGGGGATGGCCAGGACGTGGAACGCGATGTGCGGATAGCTCGTGTCGCCGAAGGCGGCGAATGCAGGAAGCATGAGGAAGGGCAGCCAGATGAGCGCGATGAGCATCAGGTGTCGACGGGTCACGGGGGAACCTCCGGGCTGGGGGTGGACCCTTCGACGCTAGGAAAGGCACCGCGCCACGGCATCGGCGAAACCGCCTAACTCGCGCGGATCCCCTCCCGATGGGCGTCGTGCCACGTGAGGACGGCGTGCACGCGGCGGTTGTCATGCGGCGACTCGGGCAGGGCCAGCTTGCTGAAGACCGACCGCAGGTGCGCGTCGACCGTCCGCTCCGAGAGCACCAGTCTGGCCGCGATACCCGCGTTGGACAGTCCCTCGGCGAGCAGGGCGAGCACCTCGCGCTCCCGTGGCGACAGCACCGGCAGCGGCTGTGACTCGGATGGGCCCGGGACCGGCGGCCTCCCGTCGATCGCATCGCTGGGCTCAGGCTCGGGCTCGTCGAGAGCGCCGTCCAGCGCCAGCGGGACCAAGGCTGGCGGGTCCCACGGTGGCGGGTCCAGTGACGAACGGTCCAGTGAGGACCGGTCCAGAGCAGGCGAGACCAACGCCCTGGCCACCCGCGACTCGAGGGGGCGGGTCCCCACCATGACGGCGACGGCCAGCAGGGCCGCGAGCACGCTGCCGAGCGTGCCATCGGCGTCCACCAACACCACGGCAGTGACTGCGACGAGGGCCGCGATGAGCGCCACCAGCACCACCGCCGTCCAGGAGATGGTGCGGGTCCGCAGGGCGAGCGGGCTCCGCAGCGCCCGCGACGTCCCT
>NZ_DAORSO010000255.1:0-2268 GCF_035443565.1 Ornithinibacter sp.
ACGAGCGAGACCCTGGCCGGATGAGCACGACGTTCGGCGAGGAGTCGGCGACCGGTTTGGCCCAGATCGCGATCGCGCCCTACCTCGGCGAGTAGCCGGGATCAGGCGCGACCCTGCGCGACCGGATTGTTCAGTCGTCGTCTCCTCGTCCGTCGTCCGTCGCTGCTAGCGTCCGAGGCCTTGGGTCGACCGGCGACCGAAGGAGAGTGCGATGGACAGCGACGAGGCGGTCGCGACTGCGACCCAGGCGTACATCTACGGGTACCCGTTGGTCTACAACCTCGAGGAGATCGCCAAGCTCCCGGCCGGGGACTCGACCATCTTCGGCACCCCGGTCCCCTGGAACCACTTCGGGCCGGTCCGCCACCTGCTCGACCCGGCGGCGGAGTTCGTCTCACCGAACAACGACACCCTGTACCTGATTGCACCGCTGGACCTCAGCACTGGGCCGCTCGTGCTCCATGTCCCGGACACCCACGACCGCTACTACGTGCTGCAGTTCGTCGACGCCTGGACCAACAACGTCGCCTACATCGGCCGGCGAGCGACCGGCACGGCCGAGGCGGACTACCTGCTGACCCCACCCGGGTACACCGGCGATGTCCCCGCCGGCATGACGCCGGTCGAGATCCCGTCCGACGTGGCCATCATCGTGGGCCGGGTGCAGGTCGACGGCGAAGCCGACCTGCCCGCGGTCCACGCGCTCCAGGACCAGTTCACCCTGCGACCGCTGGCCGACGACGCGGGGGTCGCGAACGGCATCCCCTCACCGGATTCGGATGCCGTCCCCGACCTCGCGTTCTGGGAGCAGCTGCGGGTGGGCATCGCCGCGTTCCCGCCCCCGGATGCCGACGCGCCCTTCCTGGCCGCCCTCGCGGCGTTGGGGGTCACCGGCGACGCGCCGCTGAGCGCGCTCGACGCCCAAGCGGCCGCGGCGCTCACCGAGGGGGCACAGCAGGGTCAGGCGACGATCGAGAAGCTTGCCGGTGGGTCCACCGAGACCTCGTCGTGGTCCACGGCCAAGCACATGTTCGACTACAACCTCGACCGGCTCGGCCTCGGCACCAACGATGCGCCGGAATGGCGGATCGCCGACCGCAGGACGGCGTACGGGACCCGGGCGGTCGTCGCACGCGGCGGCCTGTGGGGCAACCACGGGTACGAGGCCACCTACGACTTCGCGTGGACCGACTCGGACGGCGAACCCCTGAACGGAGGCGCGTCGTACGAGGTGACCTTCTCGCCGCCGCCACCGGTCGAGGCGTTCTGGTCGTTCACGATGTACGACACCCCGAGGTTCTACCTCGTCGCCAACCCCATCGGCCGGTACTCGGTCGGCGACCGCACTCCCGGGCTGCAGTACGCCGACGACGGGTCCGTCACGATCTACCTGCAGCACGAGGCCCCGTCCGCGGACAAGGTGACCAACTGGCTGCCGTCCCCGGCCGGGGTGTTCCGCCCGGTCCTGCGCACCTACCAGCCCGGGGAGGCGATCCTCGACGGCAGCTACGTGCTGCCGGCGATCCGCCGCGTGGGCTGACGACCGGTCGCGCCCTGAGCCGTGCCGGACGGCACCCGCGCTGAGCACGCGGGTAGCACAGATGATGCTACCCAAGTAGCATAGGAGGATGAAGCTGAGCATCAGCCTGTCCGACGAGGACGTCGCCGCCCTGGATCGATATGTGCACGCGGCCGGGGTGCCGTCGCGGTCGGCCGCCATCCAGATGGCCATCCGGCTGCTCAGCGATCCCGCTCTCGAGGAGGACTACGCCGCCGCCTGGGATGAGTGGGAGGCGTCAGGCGAGGCCACCGCGTGGGAGGCCACCTCCGCCGATGGGCTCGCCGATGCTGCGCGGTGAGATCCGCCTGGCCGACCTCGACCCCGCTCGGTCCGGCGAGGCGAACAAGCGTCGTCCCGCCGTCATCGTCAGCAACGATCGCGCCAATGCCAGCGCGGCACGCCTGGGACGAGGGGTCGTGACGATCGTGCCGGTCACCAGCAACGTCGAGCAGGTCTACCCGTTCCAGGTCTTGCTGGCCGCAGAGGAGACCGGCCTCCGGGTGGACTCCAAGGCCCAGGGCGAGCAGATCCGCTCCGTCTCCGTGGAGAGGCTGGGGCGGGTGATCGGCCGGGTTCCTTTGCTGGTGATGGCGCGTCTCGACGACGCCCTCCGCCTCCACCTCCAGCTGTGACAGGTGGCCGAGGCGCCGCGTGAACCGAGCCACAGGCCTGGCCGGGAGGCGCCTCGCCGGAGGAGAATTCTGGGG
>NZ_DAORSO010000256.1:0-2263 GCF_035443565.1 Ornithinibacter sp.
AGCAGGGACAACCCGTAGGCCACGACGCCGGGCACGAGCAGCGCAGCGGCGGCGCTGGACATCTGGCTCTTGACCGTCGTGATGGCCGGCAGCACGCTGTGGACCCGGCGCATCGCGTGCGAGACCGCGGCGCAGGCGAACCCCACGAGCGCTGCCGGAGCAATGCCCGGGCCCCCGATGACGGACGCGGCGATGATGGCTCCCAGCCCCCCGAGGAGCATGGCAGCCGGCAGCATCCACGGCCGAAGCGCTGACATCCCGGCGCCGAGGTCGGCGAAGGACGCGGTGGCGATGGCCACGAACGCCACCACCGCGACCTCGGTGGTGAACGAACCGCGCGACAACGGCAACCACGTCGTCCCCAGCGCGATGACGGCCAGACCGAACGAGGTGACCCCGATCGAGTCGGTGAGTCGCGGTCGCCCGTCACGACGCAGGATCTGGTGCCCGAACATGATGGCGAGCCCGATGATGAGGGCGACCGGGACGAGCCGCAGGTAGGGCTGCTCGGGGCTGGCGACCCCCGCTGCGGGTGCGAGAACGGCTGGGACACCGATCGCCAGCGACGACCCGAACCGGCTCGACGAGCCGTGCAGCGCCGGCCAGCCCCAGGCGACGACGATCCCGGCCCAGGCCAACCCGGCAGCCAGCAGCACGGGGTCGGCGACGAGGGCGAGAACGAGCAGACCCGCCAGGACGACGGTCGCGGCGACGGTGACGGGCCGCGGAACGGTGGCCAGGGCCGGTAGCACCGGCTCGTGGAGCACCGCGTCCCGGCGGGCGCGACGGGCCGCACGGGTCTCCGGCTCGGGGGCCGCAGTCACGTCGCTCGAATCCTCGTCCACGCGCGGCATCCTCCCATCATCCCCCGGCAAAGGGCGGGAGAACCTCGACGACCGCGCCGGGCGCGATCTGGTCACCACCCGAGCTCGCCCGACCGCCGACGAGCACCGAGCACACCGGCAGGACCGCGAGCAGGCCGGGGCGGGATTCGGCCAGGTGAGTGACGAGGTCGTCGACGGTGGCAACCCCCGCCAGCCGCTCCTCCGCGACTCCCGCGGCAGCCCGGGCCCCCGCCCAGTAGCGGACCGTGACCATCTCAGCCGGATCGGTGCCGGGACCTGACGTGTGCATGACCACCTATCCTGATGGGCAATGGCCCACCTGCTGCTGCTGACGAACACCTTGGCGCCCAGCGCCGAGGTCGTTCCTGCGCTCGGGCTCCTGAGCCACCATGTTCGCATCCTCCCTGCGGAAGCCTCCGTCCTGGTCGACGCGCCACAGGCTGACGTCGTCATCGTCGACGCCCGTCGCGAGCTCGCGATGGCCAAGTCCCTGTGCCGGGTGATCTGCACGACGGGCATCTCGATCCCGCTGCTCGTCGTCGTCACCGAGGGGGGCCTGGCCGGGCTGACGAGCGACTGGGGCATCGACGACGTCATCCTCGACACCGCCGGACCGGCAGAGATCGAGGCCCGCCTGCGCCTGGTCATGGGGCGCACGAGCGAGGCCGCCGAGGACGAGACCGGGCCGATCACCGCCGGCGCCCTCGTCATCGACGAGGTGACCTACTCGGTGCGGCTGCGGGGGCGGCTGCTCGACCTCACGTACAAGGAGTTCGAGCTGCTGAAGTACCTCGCGCAGCACCCGGGGCGGGTCTTCACGCGATCGCAGCTGCTCCAGGAGGTCTGGGGCTACGACTACTTCGGTGGCACGCGCACGGTCGACGTCCACGTGCGGCGGCTGCGTGCCAAGCTCGGCACCGACTACGAGGTGCTCATCGGGACCGTCCGCAACGTCGGGTACCGCTTCGTCCCCGAGGTCGCCGACTCCTTCTCGGAGATCGAGTCCTGACGTGACGCGCCCCCCGCGCACGACGCGCCTGTCCGCGATCGACGACGCCACGGCATCCGAGATCCGTGCCCTGCTGGCGCTGGCCGAGGACGCCGACGGCGTCGAGGCCGTCTCCGAGTCGTTCCGGTTGGCGATCGGTCCGGCCCGCGAGGGCGTGGTTCACCTGGTGCGCCTGGACGAGGACGACGCCGTGGTCGGGTATGCGCAGGTGGCGCAGGCGGGCGGGCCGGATGCCGTGGCCGAGCTGGTCGTGGACCCGCGGCATCGTCGTCGCGGGCACGGTCGCGCCCTGCTCGACGAGGTGGTGGCGCTGGGTGCACGCAGCGTCTGGGCCCACGGCATGCTGCCCGCGGCGACGGCCCTGGCCGCTGCTGCCGGGCTGGTCGTCACGCGTGAGCTGTACGTCATG
>NZ_DAORSO010000257.1:0-2232 GCF_035443565.1 Ornithinibacter sp.
CGGCGGTCGTCGACCCGAGCCGCTCGCGCACGGCCGCTGCCACCGGCCCGGCCACCCCGTGGGCGTGCGCCACGAGCAGGATGCCGGCAAGCGCGTCATCACCGGCAGGGGTCAGGCCCGGCCCTCGACCAAGCAGCGCCTCCACCCCGTCGTGAGTGCGCAAGTGGCTGCCCTGGCCACCACTTCCGCACTCAAGGCTGGGAAGGCGGCGCACCCGGGTGGGGCGCCAGGTGCGCGCGGCCGCGATGTCGCAGCCCGGCAGCCGGATCAGGCCCTCCCCCACGAGCACGACGTCGCCAGCGGCAAGCTCGCGCCACGGGGCGTCGGCCGAGGCCAGCGTGAGCCGAACGGCGGTCGCGAGCGGCACGGCATCCGCGGTGACGACCGGCACCACCGTGCCGGCGACGTCCAGGTACAGCCCTGGTGCGTGCACCCCCAGCACGGTGGCCCGCACCAGGGGCCCGTGCACGGCGCCGGCCGTGAGGGCGGAGACCGCCCCGGGCACGCGCTGTCGGGACGGGCCCACGGCGAGGCCCACGACTGGGCCCTCGCGACGCAACCCGGCAGAGAACGGCATACGGCGACGCTAGCGACGGGTCTACAGTGTCCGGATGGTCATTGTTGACAACGATCGGCCGCGAGACGCACACACCTTGCCATCGTTCGCGGACGCCGCGCCGGGCACCGACCCGAGCCCTGCGACGGCCCTCGACAGCCTCCCGCAGGACCCCGCCGCGCGCGTCCAGGCCCTCGAGCAGGTCGTCGCCCACCAGGCCGCCCTGCTCGAGCGCGAGGACGAGGTGCACCGCATCCTCGTGCGCGTCGTGCTCGCCGGCGGCTCCCTGCACGACGTGTGTGACGCCGTCGCCGGGTTCTTCGGTGGCGCGGCGCTGGTGACCACGACCGACGGCCGCGTGCTCGCCATCGCGGGCGACGAGAGCGAGGTCGAGCGGGTGCGTGCCCTGCCCTGCTTCGACCGCACCGGGCGACTGCTCGTCGAGTCCGAGCCCGTCGGCGAGCGCGACGGCAGCGCGACCGGGGCCGACCCCACCCGCGCCCTGGTCAAGATCGCCGCGGGCGGTTCCGACCACGGGCTGCTCGGCGCCTTCTCCCCCGATGCCGCCCTCACCCCGACCGACGTGCACATGCTCGAACGTGCCGCGACCGTCGCCGCCCTGGCCATCACCAAGGAGCAGGCGGTCGCCGCCGTCGAGGGCAAGTACCGGGCCGAGTTCCTGCGCGACGCCCTCGCCGGTCGCGCCGGGGAGTCGGGGGATGCCGTGTCGCACGCCGCGTCCCTGGGCTGGAACCTCGCGCGGCCGGTCGTCGTCGTCGTGGCCGAGACCGACGAGAACGACGAACAGACGACCCGCTCCCCCGAGGAGGTCCGGGGCCTGCAGGAACGCTTCGTGCGGGCGTGGGTGCAGGCCGTGCGCGCGCGCGACGCGAGCGTGCCCGTCGCGGGCTTCAGCCAGGAGGTCGTCGCCCTGCTCCCGGCCGACCCCACGGCATCCGCGGATGCCGTGATGCGGACCGTCGCGGACATCGCCAAGGTGGTGCGCGGCGACGGCGGTGGCGGCCGGCGCAGCTTCTCGACCGGGGTGTCGCGACCGATCACGTCGGTGGGTGACCTGCCGGCCGCCTACGCCGAGGCCCGCAAGGCGGTGCACGTCGGGCGACAGATGCACGGGGAGTCGGCCCTGACCCACTTCGACGCGTTGGGCATCTACCGCCTGCTCGCCCTCATCCCCGACGGGGCCGACCTGCGCCGGTTCGTCGACGAGTCCCTCGGCGAGCTCGCCACCGACGACTCCCCGGAGAACGAGGACCTGCGCCGCACCCTGAGCGTGCTCATCGACACCAACATCAACGTCGCCGAGACCGCCCGGCAGCTGTTCTTCCACTACAACACGCTGCGCTACCGGATCGCCAAGCTCGAGCGCATGCTCGGCCCGTTCACCACCGACGCGCAGCTTCGGCTCACCCTCGCCCTGGCCCTGCGGATCCACCAGATGCGCGGCATCTGAGGGCACCTGCGCACGATTGCCATGCATCACGGCATCCGGCTGTCAATGATTGCCGAGCATGTCGCGCACGGGGGGTCACTACCTTCCCTGTATCACTGCTAGGTGAGCCGCGTCACTGGTGCCGCGGTCAGACAAGGGAGGTCCCCGGAAATGGCACTCGGTCTCGGTTGGAAGGTCAAGGACGCCGCTGAGGTGGCGGCCGGGG
>NZ_DAORSO010000258.1:0-2188 GCF_035443565.1 Ornithinibacter sp.
GCGGCCCGCACGTCCAGGCTGGAGGACTGGAACTGGTGCGCGGCGAGCAGTCGGTTGCCGGTGGTGATCCGCCGCTCGGCCTCGACGGGTTGGCCGCTGGCCGCAGCCAGCCGGGCTCGCACGAGGGCGTCGTGCAGTCTCGACGGCAGGGACTCGCGGTGGGAACGACCGAGGATGTCCAGTCGGGCCTGCGCCCCGTCGAGGTCCCCCAGCAGCAGGCGCGCCTCGGCCTCGAGCCGTACCGCGGCGCGATCCGTGGGGGTGGCCGAGCCGCTCGGGTCGGTGCCCGGGACACGTCGGGCCATCGCGGCGACCACGGCCGGCAGGTCGTGGCCGGCGGCGACGTCGATCGTGGCCCGCACGAGCTCGGCCTCACGGACGAGGTCGACGGCCTGGCGCGTGCGATACGCCGCGGTGGCCTGTCGCACGTGCCGGCGGGCCCCGTCGAGGTCACCGAGGAGCAGGTCGCAGCGGGCCAGGCGCAAGCTGATCTCACCCTCCTCGAGACGGTGACCGTCGCTGCGGGCGGAGGTGAGGGCCTGGGCGAGTGCTGCCCGGGCGCCGTCGACGAGCCCGGCTTCGAGCAGCACCTCGGCCTGGTCGAGCCGGGCCCTGTCGCGGGACACCGCGACGTCCATGGCATCGGCCTGCCGCATGAGCACCAGCGCCCGTGTGAGGTCGCCGTCGACGAAGGCCAGGCAGGCGAGGTTGTGCCGCGCCTTGAACTCCTGGTCGGCCAGGCCGTGCTCCGCCGCGGTGGCAACGGCGCGTTCGAGATCTCCCCGGGCCGCCGCGACGTGGCCGAGGCTGAGGTTGGCCAGGCCGCGGTTGATGTGCAGCGCGCAGCGCTGGCTCGGGTTGAGTTCGACGACATCCGCGCCGACGCGATCCAACACTGCCAGGGACTGGGCCCACGCCCCCCCACGTCCGAGGATGACTCCTTCCTGGACGTAGCTGAGGGCGAGGAGGAACCGGTCGTCGATGGCCTGTGCCCGGCGCCGAGCACTCTCGAGTGCGTCCAGGGCCCGGTCCAGACCGTTGACCTCGAGCTCGGTCCAGGCGCCGGTGATGAGGATCCTGATGCGCAGGCGCTCCGGGTCGAGACCGGGGACACCGTCCAGGGAGGCGAGGGCGCGCCCGAGGTTGGCGACGGCATCCTCGAACCGGCCCACCTCGTTGTCGTGGCGGGCCGCCGTCAGGAACGAGTCCGCGCGAGCGACCGGGTCCGCGCTGGGTCCTTCGCTCAGGTCCTCGATGGGTGGCTCCTACACCTCGATGGCCGGGGTGATGATCGGCGGTGCCGAGGGGTCGGCACGCCGCCGCAGCACGAAACTGACCAGTCCACGCTCGACTGCGGCGAAGGTGAACCTACCGTCGGCGTCAGTGGTCACGGTGCGGGTTCGACCACGTTCGCGCAACTCGACCTCGACGTCAGGTTCGCTGACCCAGCCGGCGATGTCGACAGTGAGGGTGGCGCCGGGCTCGATGCTCACCATGACGCTGAGCCCGTCGCTGGCGAACGTCACCGTGTCGGCGCGGTCGTACTGGGTGCTGCGCACCGTCTCCAAGGTGGCGCTGGAGACGATCTCGGCGACCTCCGCCTCGAGGGCCGCCACGCTCATCGCGAAGGTGATGCGGTCCGTGAGGTCGACCGGCGGCGGGTCCAGCACCTCGTGCAGGTGGCGGATCTGCGTCAGGACGAAGGCGTCGACGTCGTCGATCGGGCCTGCGGCCAGGGTGGTCTCGGGGTCCGGGGTGGTGTTCATGAGGTCATCTCCCAGTGGGGGTCGGTCTCCAGGGCCGCGCGCAACTTGGCCAGGCAGCGCCCCCGCGTGGGGCCGATGCTGCCGACCGGCATCCCGAGGGCCGCGGCGATCGCGGCGTAGTCCGGCTTCTCGGCGAATGCGATGACCCGCAGCAGGGTCTTGCACCGTTCGGGCAGGGTGGTGAAGTGCTGCCACACCAGCTGGCTCTCGAGGTCGGTCAGCAGCGAATCCTCCGGCGAGGGTGCCGTGGTGTCCGGTTCCTGCTCGCGGACGTCGACGTAGGGGGACGGCTCGTCGCGCTGCCGCCGGGCGACCACCGCCCAGGACTCCCGCTTGGTCGTCGTGATGAGCCACTTGAGCACCGACTGCGGGTCGGCGATGGACGGCGCGTGCTCGACGAGCTTGAGCCAGGTGTTCTGGAC
>NZ_DAORSO010000259.1:0-2165 GCF_035443565.1 Ornithinibacter sp.
TGTGGACGCGCCTGAAGGCCGACGGCGCGTCCGACTGGATTCTGCTGGCGAACGTCCGGCTCACCGACACCAAGAAGGACCACGAGCTCGACGTCATCGTGCTCATGCCAGAGGTCGGCATCGTCGTCGTCGAGGTCAAGGGCGGAGACCTGCGGATGGAGGACGGCGACTGGGTCGTCGGCCACGGCAAGGGCCAGCGCGTGGTGCACCCGGTCGATCAGGGCCGCGACGGCAAGTACGCCCTGCGCGCCTACATCGAGCGCGACCCGCGCTGGAAGGCGAGCAGCCGCACCAGAGTGAGGTTCGGCCACGCCATCGCCGCCCCGTACACCGACGTCGCTGACGACTTCGACACCCCGGACTGCCCACGCTGGATGATCAGCGGCCGGGGTGACCAGCACGACCTCGCCGGCCGCCTGCACGACATCGCGGCCCGGCAGGAGAGCGGGCACCGCGTGCCCACGCACGACGACTGCGACCTCATTATCGAGATCCTCAAGGGCCGCAGCCTGCCCCAGCGCACCCTGCTGGCCGAGGCCGACGAGCGAGAGTCACGCGCCGACCGGCTGACGATCGAGCAGGCGACCATCCTGGGTGTGACCCGGCTGATCCACCGCGTCGACGTGCGCGGCGGCGCCGGCAGCGGCAAGACGGTCTTGGCCCTCACCCAGGCCAAGGAGCTCACCCACGGCCGCCACGGTCAGCCCTCGCAGCGGGTCGCCCTGCTCTGCTACTCGGTGGGCCTGGCCAGCTGGTTCAAGCGCTACATGGACACCGTCGACCGCCGGCACCGACCCGCCTTCGTCGGCACCTTCGAGGACCTCGCCGCCTACCTCGGGGTGAGCGAGTTCGGAGGCCGCGACGACACCGACTTCTGGGAGAACCGGCTGCCGTCACAGATGACGGAACGGGCCGGCGACCTGCCAGACGGCAAACGGTTCGACGCCGTCGTCGTCGACGAGGGCCAGGACTTCGCCGACGGCTGGTGGACGCCGATCATGCGCTGCCTGCGCGACGAGCTCGACGGCGGCGTCTACGTCTACAGCGACGAGAACCAGCGGGTCTTCGCGCGCTTCGGCCGACCACCGGTCCCGCTGGTGCCGCTCGTGCTCGACCACAACCTGCGCAACACCCGCCAGATCACCGAGACCTTCCTGCCGCTCGCGCCGATGCGCATGTACGCGCGCGGGGGAGAAGGGCCCGAGGTCACCTACGTCGAAGCCAGCGCTGACGATGCCCTCGACGCCGCCGACGACCAGATCGACCCGCTGCTCGAGGACGGCTGGCGCCCCGAGGACGTCGCCCTGCTCACCACCGGCGCCCGCCACCCCGAACAGGTCTCGCTCCAGGAGTCCGAGGGTCAGCTCGGCTACTGGCGCACCTTCTGGGACAAGGACTGCGTCTTCTACGGCCACGTGCTCGGCTGCAAGGGCCTGGAGCGCAAGGTCGTCGTGCTCTGCGTCAACGAGAGCACCCCGCGCGAACGAGCCCGCGAACGGCTCTACGTCGGGCTCTCGCGGGCCACCGACAAGCTCGTCGTCGTCGGCCCGCGCGACGTCATCCTCGAGATGGGTGGGCCGGCCGTGGCACGCAGGCTCGGGATCGCCTGACCTGACGTATCAGACGGGGCGTGAACGGCTCCTTGGGGATGTCACGTCACCGACGTCGTCAGCGATCTGGCTGCGGTGTCGGCGTGACGGGGTTGGGGTTCTCACTCGAAAGGTCCGCTGATGCGTCCGCACATCTCCACCCGCTCTGTCCGCCTCCTCCTCGTCCCTGCCGTGCTCATCGCGCTCGCGGGCTGCGGCGACGCAGAGCCCGCCGACCCGGCGGCGAGCGCCACTGACGCAGCAGCCTCGTCGGCGGCTCCGAGCACGGCAGCCGCTCCAAGCACTCCCGCCGCCGAGCCCGCCCAGAGCACCCCTCTGGCCCCGCCCATGCCGTCGCCGGCGGACCTGCCCCCGGTCAAGGCCTACGGTGCCGGGTCGCTGGAGTGTGCCGGCATGTCGGCCGCCCTCATGGGAGCGACGACCATCGGCGGGCTGGCCAACCAGGGCAAGGTCACCCAGGGTGACTTCGAGTCCGCGTACACGAGCCCGTTGCTCAACGACATCCCCATCGACGCCGTGCCGATCCTCGCCGACATGAAGACCGCCAGCATGTCG
>NZ_DAORSO010000260.1:0-2153 GCF_035443565.1 Ornithinibacter sp.
TGCCCTGGCTCTGGGCGGTGTGGGGTACGCCGCGCAAGCATCCTTCTACTTCGCCGCCCTGGAGCGGATCGACGCAGCGCTCGTGGCACTGGTGCTGTACACCTTCCCGGTGCTGGTGACGCTGGCGTCGGTGACCTTGGGCAGGGACCGACTGACGCCGGCACGCGTAGCCGCGCTGCTAGCCGCGACCTGCGGCACCGCTCTGGTGCTGGTCGGCGCCGGTGCCCTGTCGTTCGACACCGCCGGCGTCACCCTCGCTTTCGCCGCGGCCCTCACCTACACCGTCTACATCCTCGTCGGAGAGTCCACCGTCCAGCAGGTGCCAGCCCTGACGCTGACGGCCTTGGTGATGGTCGGGGCCACCCTGACCCTCGCCCTGCGAGCCCTGCTCACCGGAGGGCTCAGCCTCGACCTCACCCTCGCTGGATGGGGGTGGATCGTCTGCATCGCCCTGGTCTCCACCGTCGTGGCGTCCACGACCTTCTTCGCGGGACTTCGCCACACAGGCCCCTCGACCGCATCCATCCTCTCGACCTTCGAGCCGGTGGCCACTGTCGGCCTCGCCGCGGTGGTTCTCGGTGAGCGACTCGGCGCCATCCAGGTGGTCGGCGCCGGCCTCGTGCTCTCGTCGGTGATGCTCGTCCAGCTCGGTCGTCGTCCTGTCGTCGACGTCCCGGTCCCGGTCCTCGGTACCGACACCGACACCAGATCGAAGGACATGGAGCGGGCGGCCTCACGCTCCTGAAGCCAAGGTCGCCTTGATGACACACTTGTCGCGGCAGATCCGGGCGAATGCTCCGTCGGACGTGCAATAGGAGTCGTCGCGCGTCGGCCACACGCTCAGTAGCGCTGGGTCCGGGTGCCATTGCATGTCCGGCGACGCAGTCCGGCTAACGTCCAACAGTCGGCAGGATCGAGCGCCCCACCCGCGGCATCTGCGGTAGTCGCCACGCGCTGATGTCCGGATGTGCCGGGCCGGTTGACGATCGCGCTGTCGGCCCTGCGAACGTTCATCCGACGACTTGCCACGCGGGTCCGCTGGCACACGCTTGCGCCTGATAGCGGTCAGGTTGCAGGAAACCGCCACCGAGGGTCACAAGTTCGCTGGTGCGGTAGACGGGCGCGTCAGACCTCGACGGATCACGAACGACAACCTCTCCGGCCCCCACCTGCGCAATCCAGCCCACCGGCCAAAGCACCGGCCAAACAGCGCCCTCATCACCCTGCTCGATCAGTCGGACGCATCCGTCCTCCCCCAGCTTGAGCGTGCCGGAGATCGCGGCCGACATTGCACTCTGCCCAGGTTGCCAGCTAGACCGTGCCAGGGGTAATTGCGCTGTTGCTTCGGGGCCGCCCGTAGGCGAAACGTCTATCGGGGTCCGACCTTCAGTACACCCGCCGAGCACCAGCAACGTCACACCAGCCACGAGCGCGACCGCGACTCCGCGCTCACACCGTCCCCGACCCCGCATGTGAAATGGTCCCACGATGCCTTCCACGACGTCACGCCCTCCCTCGGGCGACGCCCGCCGTGGGCTCGAGTTGCGGCATGTCCGTGCGTGCGGATGATCGTGGAGGAGACACTGCATCTTGTGAGCAACCTGGGGACTAGGGCGGGAGCACAGAGGGGCCGCCGCTTGGCAGGAGTAGCTGCGGCGGCCGTTGTCACGGCCGCCCTGGCCGCGTGCACGAACATCGACGCAGCGGACCAGCAGGTCATCGACCGGCTCTCGAAGCTGGACGTCATGAGGGTGCCTCCGGGGGCCACCGAGCTGTCGTGGACGAGCTCGAAGGGCGGCGGCGACAGCGTCATCCGCAACGCCCCGTCCGTCACCCTCGTGTACGCCACGACGCAAACGCCCCCCGAGGTCGGGACGGACGTCCACGCACGCTTCGACTCGACATGGCACTTCAAAGACAATGCGGCCGTCATCCTCGGCGGTTGGCGAGCAAGTGGGAGCCCGGGCCCGGACCCTGCCGCGGACCCGGGCACGGTCGCCGACGTGGTCGCGCGGCGCGTGATATCTACGGACAGGGCGCAGGCCGTCAGCCAGTCCGTCGTGACGGTGTCCGTCTCGGCCACCCGTCCAGGCTGAACCCCGTCCCGCGTCGCCTCAATGCGGTCTGGTCGCACGTCGTCCCAGGAGCGGCAG
>NZ_DAORSO010000261.1:0-2150 GCF_035443565.1 Ornithinibacter sp.
CGAGCTTGGCCTTGACCTCGTCGATCGACTTCGCACCGAAGTTGCGGATGTCGAGCAGGTCGGCCTCGCTGCGCCCCACGAGCTCACCCACGGTGTGGATGCCCTCGCGCTTGAGGCAGTTGTAGGACCGCACCGTGAGGTCGAGGTCCTCGATCGGCAGGGCGAGGTCGGCGGCGAGCGCGGCGTCGGTCGGCGAGGGGCCCATGTCGATGCCCTCGGCCTCGACGTTGAGCTCACGGGCCAGGCCGAAGAGCTCGACGAGGGTCTTGCCGGCGGACGCGAGCGCGTCGCGCGGAGCCATCGAGTTCTTGGTCTCGACGTCGACGACGAGGCGGTCGAAGTCGGTGCGCTGCTCGACACGGGTGGCCTCGACCTTGTAGGTCACGGTCAGGACCGGCGAGTAGATGGAGTCGATCGGGATGCGACCGATCTCCTGGTCGCCCGACTTGTTCTGCTGCGCCGAGACGTAGCCGCGGCCGCGCTCGACGGTGAGCTCCATCTCGACGGTGCCCTTGTCGTTCAGGGTCGCGATGTGCAGGTCGGTGTTGTGGATCTCGACACCGGCCGGGGGCGCGATGTCAGCAGCGGTGACGGCGCCGGCGCCCTGCTTGCGCAGGTACATCACGACGGGCTCGTCGTGCTCGCTGGAGACGACCAGACCCTTGACGTTGAGGATGATCTCGGTGACGTCCTCCTTGACCCCGGGGATCGTGGAGAACTCGTGGAGCACGCCGTCGATGCGGATGCTCGTGACCGCGGCACCCGGGATGCTCGAGAGCAGGGTGCGACGCAGGGAGTTGCCGAGCGTGTAGCCGAAGCCGGGCTCGAGGGGCTCGATGGCGAAACGGCTCCGGTTCTCGGAGACGACGTCCTCGGAGAGGACGGGACGCTGTGCGATGAGCACGGTGATTCTTCCTTCCCACGGGCGACCGCTATATGACGCCTCGTGATGCCGGGCTCAGGGCCCGGCCTCCGCCCCACCTCTGTCCGTGGTGCGGATCGCACTCCCGGATGCCGTCCGCGCCGGGTCCCACGCTCAGCGTGGGCGTCGCGCGGACGGCATCCGGTCGTGTGTCAGTTCTTGGAGTAGAACTCGACGATGAGCTGCTCGGTGAGGACCGTGTCGATCTGGGCCCGCGTCGGCAGCTGGTGGATCAGGATCTGCAGCGAGCCCGGGACGACCTGGAGCCAGGCCGGGACGGGACGCTCGCCGTAGGTCTCACGCGCCACCTGGAGGGGGAGCGTCTCGACCGACTGCTTGCGCACGGTGATGATGTCGTACTGCTCGACCCGGTACGAGGGCACGTCGACGCGCACGCCGTTGACCTCGAAGTGGCCGTGCGTCACGAGCTGACGCGCCTGGCGGCGGGTGCGGGCCAGACCCGCGCGGTAGATGACGTTGTCGAGACGGGACTCGAGGATCGTCAGGATGTTCTCACCGGTCTTGCCGGGGCGGTTCGCCGCTTCCTTGTAGTAGCGGCGGAACTGCTTCTCCATGACGCCGTAGGTGAAGCGAGCCTTCTGCTTCTCCTGCAGCTGGGTGAGGTATTCCTTCTCCTGGATCCGGCGACGGCCGTGCTGGCCGGGCGGGAAGGGACGCAGGTCGAAGTTCTTGTCGCCGCCGACGAGGTCGGTCTTGAGCCGGCGCGACTTCTTGGTGATGGGTCCGGTGTAACGGGCCATGTCTCTCTCTTACCTTTCGCGAAGTCTCGTGGCGCTCAGACGCGGCGGCGCTTGGGCGGGCGAACACCGTTGTGCGGGCTCGGGGTGACGTCCTGGATCGAACCGACCTCGAGGCCGGCAGCGGTCAGGGAACGGATGGCGGTCTCACGACCGGAACCCGGGCCCTTGACGAAGACGTCCACCTTGCGCATGCCGTGCTCCATGGCGCGGCGTGCGGCAGCCTCGGCCGCGGTCTGCGCGGCATACGGCGTGGACTTGCGGGACCCCTTGAAGCCCACCTGGCCGGCAGAGGCCCAGGCGATGACGGCCCCGGTGGGGTCGGTGATCGAGATGATCGTGTTGTTGAACGTGCTCTTGATGTGGGCCTGGCCCACTGCGACGTTCTTCTTCTCCTTGCGGCGCACCTTCTTGGCGCCCGCCGTACGGCCCTTGGGAGGCATGTGCTCTCTTTCCTACGAAGTCTTCGG
>NZ_DAORSO010000262.1:0-2089 GCF_035443565.1 Ornithinibacter sp.
TTGTGCACAGGGCTGTGGACGACATTCGTGGACAGCGGACGCGCTAGGCTGGCCCCCATGTCGATGACCGTGACCCGTTTCCTGGCCGAGGAGGCCGCGCACCGCGAGCTGCCCATGCCCCCGTGGATGTTCGGTGTGATCGCCCTCCTGGCGTTCGCCTTCCTGCTCGGCCTCACGTGGTCCTTCCGCGGCACGTCCCAGAAGTACGCGCCCCCGACCGCCCACAGCGAGCAGCACGGCGCCCCCGAGGGCGACACGGCGCACTGGCCCGAGCACCCCGGCCACCACTGAGCACGGCACGTATGCGGCTCGGGGTGATGGGCGGCACCTTCGACCCCATCCACCACGGGCACCTCGTCGCCGCCTCGGAGGCCCAGTCACTGTTCGGGCTCGACGAGGTCGTCTTCGTCCCCACGGGTGAGCCGTGGCAGAAGCAGGGCCGGGACGTCGCCCCCGCCGAACACCGCTACCTGATGACGGTGGTGGCCACGGCATCCAACCCGCGCTTCACCGTCTCGCGCGTCGACATCGACCGCGACGGGCCGACGTACACGATCGACACCCTGCGTGACCTGCACGCGCAGCGCCCTGACGACGAGCTGTTCTTCATCACCGGGGCCGATGCGTTGGCGCAGATCCTGTCGTGGAAGGACTCCGACGAGCTGTTCGACCTCGCCCGCTTCATCGGGGTGACCCGCCCCGGCTACGAGCTGTCCGAGTCCGGGCTGCCCGCCGACCGGGTCGACCTCCAGGAGGTCCCGGCCATGGCGATCAGCTCGACCGACTGCCGTGAGCGGGTCGCTCGCGGGGAGCCGGTCTGGTACCTCGTGCCCGACGGCGTCGTGCAGTACATCTCCAAGCACCACCTCTACTCATCACCCGAAGCACCATCACCTCACGCCTCACCGGGAGCACCATGACCGCCACCGACCGCGCGCTCGAGCTGGCCAGGGCGGCCGCCGCCGCCGCCGCCGACAAGCTCGCCACGACCATCACCGGCATCGACGTCTCGGAGCAGCTCGCGCTGACCGACGTCTTCGTCATCGTCTCCGCGGAGTCCGAGCGCCAGGTCGGCTCGATCGTCGACGAGGTGGAAGACACCCTGCGCGAGATGGGCTCCAAGCCGGTTCGCCGTGAGGGGCAGCGCGAGGGCCGCTGGGTGCTCATCGACTTCTCCGACATCGTCGTGCACGTCCAGCACGACGAGGAGCGCTCGTTCTACGAGCTCGAGCGGCTCTGGAAGGACTGCCCGAGCATCGACCTCGGCGTCGTCGGCACCGAGCAGGGCGGTCGGTGAGCCCAGCGCCTGCACGGGGCGGCGGGCGGCGCCTGATCGTCCTTCGCCACGGCGAGACCGGGCACAACGCGGCCGGCATCTGGCAGGGGCAGCTCGACGTGCCGTTGTCCGACGTCGGTGTTGCCCAGGCGGATGCCGCTGGGCCGGCTGTCGCGGCCCTGTCGCCGTCGCGCATCGTCACCTCTGACCTCTCACGTGCCCGACGCACGGCCGACAGCGTGGGCCGGGCGACCGGCATCCGGGTCGAGGTTGATGCGCGATTCCGGGAGATCCACGCGGGGGCCTGGCAGGGGTTGACGGCCGACGAGGTCGCGCAGGGGTGGCCCGAGCTGCGGGCTGCTGCGCTGCGCGGTGAGGACGTGCGCCGCGGGGACGACGGCGAGACGATGGGGGACGTGCTCGTGCGGGTCGGGGAGGCCCTGGATGAGCTGCTCTCGGACCTGCCGGCGGGGGAGTGCGCCGTGGTGTCGACGCACGGGGCGGCCTCTCGGGCGGTGGCGTCGTGGGTGCTCGACCTCGACCTCGCGGTGGCCTGGCGCCTGCTCGGCGGTCTCGGCAACTGCCACTGGGGTGAGCTGCGCGAGGGGCGGCACGGGTGGATGCTGCACACGTGGAACGCGTCGTCCGGGGTGCCGTCGCAGGCCGGTTCGTCGCCTCCCTGAGGCCGATTTGGTCGGGCGTGGGGTGGCATGGGTAAACTTCACCGTCGCCCCCCACCAGGGGAGCAACACCCGCAAGGGGCTGTAGCGCAGTTGGTAGCGCACCTCCATGGCATGGAGGGGGTCAGGGGTT
>NZ_DAORSO010000263.1:0-2089 GCF_035443565.1 Ornithinibacter sp.
TCGCTCTCCATCGCGAGGTAGACCGCGAGCGGCATCGTCTGGGTGATGCCGGGGGAGTTGCCGGCGAAGGTGATGGTGGCGCCGAACTCGCCCAGGGCTCGTGCCCAGCACAGCACGGTGCCCGCGGCCAGCGACGGCGCGATCAGGGGCAGCGTCACCCTCCGGAAGGTGGCCAGCCGCGACGCCCCCAAGGTGGAGGCCGCCTCCTCGAAGCCGCGGTCCAGACCCCGGAAGGCGCCCTCGACGGTGACGACGAGGAACGGCATCGCCACGAAGCACTGCGCGAGGACCACCCCCAGCGTCGTGAAGGGCAGGGTGAACCCGAACCACTCGTCGAGCCAGCGGCCCACCACCCCGAGGCGCCCGAACGCGAGCAGCAGCGCGACGCCTCCGACGACCGGGGGCAGCACGAGCGGGAGGGTCACCAGGGCCCGCAGCAGCGACAGGCCACGGAAGTGGGTTCGGGCGAGGACCCAGGCCAGCGGCACCCCGAGCACGACGGCCACGGCTGTCGAACTGGTCGCGGTGACCAGGGACAGTCGCAGGGCATCGAGCACCGCGGGGTCGCGCAGGATGTCGGGCAGGCTGCTCCAGGGCGTGCGCAGCAGCATGGCCGCGAGGGGGACGAGGAGGAAGGTGACGCCGACGGCAGCGGGGACGGCGAGTGGCCACGGCGCCGTCTCGCGGCGAATGGGCTGCCGCGCCGAGCGTTTCACGGGGTGGCGAACCCTGCTGACGCGAGCACCTCGGCTCCCTCCTCGGAGAGGACGTGCTCGACGAAGGCGCGGGCAGCGGCGGGGTTCTCCGACTCCGTCAGCGTGGTGATGGGGTAGGTCGTGCTGGCGTTGACGTCGGCCGGGATGTCGATGCCCGTGACCTCGCCGCCGGCGGCCCGGACGTCGGTGACGTAGACGATGCCGGCGTCCACCTCGCCCAGCCTGACCTTGGTGAGCACCGCCTTGACGTCCGACTCCTGCGTCACGGGCACCACCGTGAGGGCGGCGTTGTCGAACACCGTCGCGGCGGCCTTGCCGCACGGCACCTGGGCCTGGCACAGGGCCACCTTGACGCCCGACCTCGTGAGGTCGGACAAGGCGGTGATCCCCGCCGGGTTGGCCGGTGGGACCGCGATCTGCATCGTGTTCCTCGCGAAGGCCGTCGCCGTCTCCGCGGCTCCGGCGGCGATGACGGTGTCCATCGTCGACTGGCTCGCGGAGGCGAACACGTCGCCCGGCTGTCCCTGCGTGATGCCGGTGGCCAGGGCCGAGCTCGCCCCGAGGTTCAGGATGACGTCGACCTCGGGATTCGCCTGCTCGAACTGCTCCTCGAACGTCGTGAACGACTCCTGGAGCGACGCCGCTGCGAACACGGTGACGGTGCCGGAAAGGCCGCCCGAGGCCGACTGCGTGCCGGACGACCCGGGGCTCGCGGAGTCGGTGCCGGCCGAGTCGGTGGTTCCGGAGTCGCTCGAGCTGCACCCTGCGGCGAGCAGCGCGGCCAGAGCGGTCACGGCGGCCAAGGAGAGGCACTTGGCCTTCATCGGGGGACTCCTACGACGACGTTGGTGGACTTGATCGAGGCGACGGCCACCGAACCGACCTCGAGGCCGAGGTCGTCGACGGCTTCGCGGGACATGAGCGAGACGACGCGGAACGGGCCGCACTGGAGCTCGACCTGGGCCATGACGGTGTCCTTGAGCACCCGGGTGACGATGCCGCGCATCCGGTTGCGGGCCGATTCGTCGGCGACGACGCCCACGGGGGCCGGCCGGGCCAGCTCCTGAGCCACCTCGGCGAGGTCGGCACCGTCGACGACGATGCGCCCGGAGTCGTCATGGGTGCTGGGCAGGCGCTGCGCGTCGATCATGCGGCGCACCGTGTCATCAGACACGCCAAGGAGGGCGGCGGCATCCGAGATCCGAATCTGCGACATGGAGCTGAATCTACCTCCGCATCTGCGGAACTGCGAGGGTAGCGGCACGTGGTGGGACGCCTGGGAGGGGGCGAGGCGTACCCAGATCGACCAATAGGTCACTCGGGGTACAGGCGATTCGGGGACGGGCCGTGCCCAGATCGACCAATAGGTCACT
>NZ_DAORSO010000264.1:0-2070 GCF_035443565.1 Ornithinibacter sp.
CCAGAGCTCGAGGCCATCGCCGACCGCCTCGGCGCCGCCGCCGTCGAGGACCGCACCCGGTCGCTGACCTACTCCACGTTCTCCGACGGGGTCAGCAAGGCAGACGTGGCCATCAGCCTCGTCGCCCTGCTCGTCGTCGTCATGGGCCCGAGGCCCGGCCGCGGCACCCGGTGGTTCTGGTTCTGGCTCATCTGGCTCCCGTTCGGCCTGGGCCTGCTCGCCTTTGCCGTGTTCGAGGTCCTCAGGCCACCGCGGCTGGTCGTCGTCCCCGTCTCGGCCGGGAACGGTGCTGGGAGCGAGCAAGCCGACCCGACGGCATCCGATGACGACCCGGCATCCGCGCACCCCGTCTCGCCACGCAGGTACAGCGGTTGGGCAGGGCTCGGGCTCTCGATCCTCGGGGGGATCCTCATCGGCACGATCGCCGACCAACTGGCGCAGACGCTGCCGCTGGTCTTCGTGCGGTACTGAGCCCGCGTGCGCTCAGGCGCCGTTGCCCGGCACCGGCGGCGGGCCGATGAGCAGGAGCACGAGCGTCGCGGTCCCCACGGCGAGCGCCCCGACGAGAGCCGCGGCAACCGGCCGGGCGAGGGCGGCCGCGACCGCACGCTCGGGCACCGATGCCGCCTCGTCACCGCCGGCCCGCAGCCGCCAGCGGCTCGGCGCGAGCTGGAGGCGCTCGACCCGCCGCTCGGCGTACAGCGTCGCGAACGGGGGGATGGCGCAGGCGAGCACGAGCACGACCTCGCGAAGCGGCCAGCGCTGGTCGACCCACAGCACGACCGTCACGAGGACGAACGCGAGGAACACCACGCCGTGCACCAACCCGAACACGCTGACCCCGAGCTCGGTCGTACGGGTCACGTACTTCAGCGCCATGCCGATGAGCAGCAGCGTCCAGGTCACCACCTCGGCGCGAGCGAGCCAGGTGAACAGCGTTCGGGGGTTCATGTCGTCCTTCTCATCGGGCGATTTAGTCGGATGCCGTCAGGGCACCTAAGATTGCCAACGGCACCCCGCGTGGTGGTACCCCGCCGAACTCCCCCAGGGCAGGAATGCAGCAAGGGCAGGTGGGCTCTTCCAGGTACGCGGGGTGTCCTTATGCCCGGGCGGGGTCGGCCGCGGGTGACTCGGTGGCCTCGGTGCCGTCGGCGGTTGCACCCGCGTCAGCGGAGTCGCTGCCGCACACACCACCGCAACACCCGCCCCCGCAGCCACCCGCGTCGGCCACCGGTTCGGGCTCGGTGCCCTGCAGGTCCCAGACCTGCCGGATGGAGCTGAGCAGCACCTCGACGGGCTGGGCGCCGGTGACGCCGTACTTCTGGTCGAGGACGAACGTCGGCACCGAGGTGATGCCGATCTGCGAGGCCAGGGCGAGGTCGGTGCGCACGTCGATGCCGTGGTCGTCGCTCGCGAGGAGGGCGCGGACGGCATCCGCCTCGAGACCGGCCTCGACGGCCAGGCGCACGAGGGTGTCCTGGTCGCCGATGGCCGCGCCCTCGGAGTACCAGGCCGTCATGAGGCGCTGCGTGAGCGGCTCCTCGAGGCCGAGCGTGCGGGCGAAGTGGATGAGGCGGTGGGCGTCGTAGGAGTTGCCGCCGCGCAGCTTCTCCCACTGGAAGTCAAGGCCGACGGATGCCGCGTCGCGCGCCATCTGCTCGTGCTGGGCCACCATCTGCTCGCGCGGGACGCCGTACTTCGCGGCGACCCGGTCGATCACCGGAGCGTCGTCGACCGGATCGGCGGTGCGGTCGAGCTGGAAGCTGTGCCAGACCACCCCCACCTCGTCGCGGTGCTCGAACTGCTCGAGGGCACGTTCGAGGTGCCGCCTGCCGAGGTGGCAGAAGGGGCAGAGGATGTCGGACCACACGTCGATGCGCACGTTCGTCAGGGTACGTCGGGTGGAGGCCGAGAACCCAACCAGCACCCGCAGTGGGCGGCGTCCACAGGGGACGGCACGGCCTACGGGATGTCTGGCATCGCGGCTAGGGTTCGACAGGTGAGCACCGCGTTGTACCGCCGCTACCGCCCCGAGACGTTCGCCGACGTCATCGGGCAGGAGCACGTGAC
>NZ_DAORSO010000265.1:0-2046 GCF_035443565.1 Ornithinibacter sp.
GCGGGTCGGCGTGACTACGCGATCTTGCTGGTCCTGGCCCGGCTCGGGCTGCGGCGTGGCGAGGTCGCAGGCCTTTGCCTGGACGACATCGACTGGAGGTCCGGGGAGCTGACCGTGGTCGGTAAGGGCAGCCGGGTCGAACGCCTGCCTCTGCCGGTCGAGCCGGGAGAGGCGATCGTCGCGTGGTTGACCGATGGGCGGCCCGAGTGCGACACGCGGTCGGTGTTCACCACGCTGCGGCCGGCCGGCCAGCCGCTGTCGGCCGGCGCGATCGGACACGTCGTGGGCAGCGCCTGCCAGCGGGCCGGGCTGGCACGGATCGGTGCGCACCAGCTACGTCACAGCCTGGCCACCGCGATGCTGCGGGCCGGGGCGTCGTTGCCGGAGGTGGGTCAGGTGCTGCGGCATCGCAGCGCGAGGTCGACCGCGATCTATGCCAAGGTCGACGAGGTTGCCCTGCGCCCGCTGGCCCGGCCGTGGCCGGGGACCGCGCCTGGCCCTGCACTGCCTGACGCGGCCGCTCGCAGCCTGGCTCTCCCGTGGCCAGGGGGCCGGTCATGAGCACGCTGCGCGAGGACGTCACCGACTATCTGGCCACCCGCCGGGCGATGGGCTTCAAGGTCGAGGGACTGAGCAAGCTGCTGTCGAACTTCGTCACGTTCTGCGAGGCGCGTGGTGCCAGCCATGTCCGGAACGACCTCGCCGTGGCGTGGGCCACCACGCCGATCAAGGTCCCCGTCACTGACGCCCTGATCGCGCGCCGGATGGACGCGGTGCGCGTGTTCGCACGGCACCAGCACGCGCTGGACCCGTCCACGCAGATCCCTGACGAGGGGATCGGCAACCGGCGATACCAGCCGAGAGAGCCGAACGTGTTCACCGAGGCGCAGGTCCTGGCCCTGGTGGTGGCAGCGGACACCTTGTCGCCGCGGTTCAAGGCGATCACGTGGCGTACGTTGATCGGGCTGCTCGCGGCCACGGGGATGCGTCCCGGTGAGGCGTGCCGCCTCAGCGTCGACGACGTCGACCTGGCAGGCGGCGTGCTCCAGGTCCTGGACACGAAGTTCGGCAAGTCCAGGCTCGTGTTCATCCACCCGACGACGGCCACCGTCCTGGCCGACTACCTGCAGGTCCGCCGGGATTGGGTCGGGACCACGGCACGAGCCTGCCCGGCCGTGTTCGTCAACAGCCGCCGCGAGGCGATCAACCCGGACCGGTTGGGTGCCACCTTCAGACAGGTCGTCGCCGCTGCCGGCGTCACCGCCAAGCCCGGACACAGACCGCCCAGGTTGCACGATCTGAGACACACCTACACCGTGGCCACGATCCAGGGCTGGTACCGCGACGGTCACGACGTCCAAGCACGCCTGCCGCTGCTGTCGACCTGGCTCGGTCACGTCGATCCCGCCTCGACCTACTGGTACCTGCACGCAGTCCCCGAACTACTCGCCCACGCCGCCACCCGCCTCGAGCCGCAAGCGAGCCCGCCGACCGGGGAGAGGACGCCATGACCGCGCCGACCCTGCCATCACTGCTTCAAGGGTTCTTCACCGAGCGACTGGTCCGGCAGCTGCAGGCCAGCCCGCAGACCATCACCGCCTACCGGGACACGATCAAGCTGCTGCTGCTGTTCGCCGCGCAGACGACGAAGAAGGCCCCAGCCCGCCTCACCATCGACGACCTCGACGCCGTCATGGTCGGCGCGTTCCTGGACCACCTCGACACCGAACGGGGCAACAGCACAGCGACCCGCAACGCTCGCCTGGCCGCGATCCACTCGCTGTACCGGTACGCGCTGCCGCTCATCCCCGAGCGGGCCCACACGGCCAGTCAGGTCCTGGCGATCCCGCAACGCCGTCACGACCGAGCCATCGTGTCCTACCTGACCGGCCCGGAGACCGACGCCCTGCTGGCGGCTCCGGACCGCACGACCTGGCACGGACGGCGCGACCACGCCCTGCTGCTGACCGCGGTCCAGACCGGGCTCCGCCTGTCCGAGCTGACCGGGCTGACGATCCAGGACATCATCACCACGAGCCCCGGCGC
>NZ_DAORSO010000266.1:0-2041 GCF_035443565.1 Ornithinibacter sp.
GCCGACGACCAAGGAGCACTCAATGGCAGGCGCGCTGCGCAAGACGATGGTCTACCTGGGCCTCGCCGAGGACCAGGGTCGCTACGACGACGACTACGACGAGGCCTACGACGACCACGTCGAGCAGGCCGACCACCACGAGCACGCGCCGGAGCGCGCTGAGCGTCGCGGCGCCGAGGTCACGCACCTGCCCACCCGTCACTCGGTGGCGCACGTGGTGAGCAGCCCCGAGGTCGGTGGGCTCTCGCGCATCACGACGATCCACCCGCGCACGTACAACGAGGCGAAGACGGTCGGCGAGAACTTCCGCGACGGCATCCCCGTCATCATGAACCTCACCGACATGAGCGACGCCGACGCCAAGCGTCTCGTGGACTTCGCGGCCGGCCTCGTGTTCGGCCTGCGCGGCTCCATCGAGCGCGTGACGTCCAAGGTGTTCCTGCTCTCGCCCGAGACCGTCGAGGTCAACGCCGAGGAGGGCCCGGTCGTCGCCACCGGCCGAGGCGTCTTCAACCAGAGCTGAGCCCCGGTTGCGGGGATTCGCAGCCGCGTCAGTCACACTCCTGCCATGAACGCGGTGCGTGAGGTCCTTGGTTTCGTCGTCTTCCTGTACTTCCTCGTCCTCATCGGGCGGGTCGTCTTCGACTGGATCAGGATCTTCGCGAAGGAATGGCGCCCACGTGGCGCCGCGCTCCTCGTGGCCGAGCCGGTGTACACGCTGACCGAGCCACCCCTGCGCGCCCTGCGCAAGGTCATCCCGCCGCTGCGCCTCGGCGGCGTCGCGCTCGACTTGTCGTTCATGGTGCTGTTCTTCATCGTCTACATCCTGTTCATCGTGCTCTGAGCGTCCTCACTCACGACCTCGCCTGACGCGGGCGCCCGGCGATCGCGTAGTCTGGGAAGAACCGGCCCCGACCCCGGTCTTCGCGCTGTGCGTGGACGTGGGGGAGGGACGTGACCTGATGTCCCCACCCAGGAGTTGACCATGGCTCTCACGCCCGAGGACGTTCTCAACAAGACGTTCACCCAGACCCAGTTCCGTCGTGGGTACGACGAGCGTGAGGTCGACGACTTCCTCGACGACATCGTCGCCGAGATGCGTCGGATGACCAAGGAGTCCGACGACCTTCGCGGCGAGCTCAACGCGGCCCGCGAGGGCAGCGGGCTGGCTCCCGTCGCGGCGCGCCAGGAGCCCGACACCTCGGCGACCGACCTCGAGGAGCTGCGCTCCAAGAACGCGACCCTCGCGGCGCGCGTCTCCGAGCTCGAGGGCACCCGCAGCGACCTCACGGCCCGCCTCGGTGAGTACGAGGGCAAGAGCGGTGACACCGAGACCCGCAACGCCGAGCTGCAGGGGCAGCTCGCCCAGCTCGAGCACCGGGGTGCCGAGCTCGAGGCCAGGGCAGCGGATGCCGCCCAGCGCGCTGACGAGCTCGAGTCCGCGAATGCGGCGCTGCAGGAGCGCGCCACCGAGCTCGAGGCCCGCGTGGCCGAGCTCGAGGGTCAGCTGGAGGAGAGCCGCGCCGAGCTCGCCGCGGTGCAGGCCGGCCGCGAGCAGGACGCCGTCGCCCGTCAGGACGCCGCCGGCGCGGAGAGCGACGAGAAGATCGCCGAGCTGCGGGCCCGCGCCGAGCAGGCCGAGCAGGAGGCACAGGCCCGGATCGCGGAGGCGACCGCGCGTGCCGAGGCCGCTGAGCGTGAGGCAGAGCAGCGCTCCGCCGCGGCAGCCCAGCGGGGCGAGGCCGACTCCGCCGTCGGTGCCGTCGCCCTGGCCGGGGCCGGGGGCGGCGCCAGCGCCGCCGGTGTCATCGCCCTCGCCCAGCGCCTCCACGACGAGCACGTGGCTGCGGGTGAGGCCCGCCACGAAGAGCTGGTCACCGAGGGTCAGCGTCGTCACGACGAGCTGGTCAGCACCGGTCAGGCGCGTCACGACGAGCTGGTCAGCACCGGTCAGGCGCGTCACGACGAGCTGATCAACACGGCGCAGGCTCAGCACGACGAGCTCATCAGCACCGCGCAGGCCCAGCACGACGAGCTCATC
>NZ_DAORSO010000267.1:0-2030 GCF_035443565.1 Ornithinibacter sp.
AGAGGACGGCTGCGCCCCACGTGGCGATCACCGGGGCCCGGCGCCTCGCGACGTAGCCCATGGCCAGGGCGCTGAGCATGAGGAACGGCGTGACGAGCACGGCGATCCAGTTCATCGCCGCCGCCCGCCCGGGAGAGGCGGCCATACCCGCGACCATCTCGGCCGTCGAGTCACTCGTCCAGTAGGGCATGACGGCCCGGATCACGGTCACGCCGAGAGGTCCCAGAACCAGGGATGCCGCGGCGATGCGGCGCCACGTCCGCCGCAGGTCGCGGGGGGCGGCATCCGAGGTGGTCGGCACGGACGCCGATGTGGCGTGGTCGGTGGGTGCGGTGTGGTGCTCGATGGCGCTCATGGCTGGTGTGCTCCTGAGGTGGGGTTTCGGTGTCGTCCCACCGTCACGCCCCGAGCACCCCGTCGTCGTCCGAGCAGGCACTGCACCTCATCTGGGTGCTGGCGGGTGCGTGCTGGTACGGATGACGTGGCCTTGGCCTGCGCCCTAGCCTGAGTCATGACCTGGCCGCGGCGCGTGACGTACGGCCTGTGGGCCGTCTCCGCCGCACTGCTCGTGCTGGCCGTCATCGCCGTCCGCGACAAGGGCGACCCGGCCGGCGCGTGGGTCGTCGGCGGGGTGGTCCTCTGCTCCGCCATCCCGTTCACCGCGGGCCACCTCGTGACACGCCACGACCCGTCGAACTGGGTGGGTCCGTGGCTGAGCGCAGCCGGGGCCAACATCATCCTCCAGATGGCCCACGGCACCTGGGCCGAGGCCCTGGCCGAGCCGCCGAGCGGCCTCGTGGCCAGCGCCGAGCTGCTGAACCTCACCCAGGGCATCTGGATGGGCTGGTTCCTCCCCTTCGCGATGGTGCTGGTCCTCTTCCCCGACGGCCGACCCGCCGACGCCTGGGGGCGGCGCACCGCCATCGCCCTGCCCGCCCTCGTCGTCGCGTTCAACCTGCTGCTCGCAATCGTCCCCGGACCGCTGACACCTCCCCTGCCTGACTGGCCCCGACCGTTCGGCACCCACTGGGTCGGCTACGCCTGCATCCCCGTGCTCATCGCGTTCTACGCCGCACTGGTCGCGGCCGCGCTGTCGACGAGGCGGCGCTACCGGGCGGCGAGCACCGACCTCGAGCGCTCTCGGCTGCGCTGGATGTTCCTGTCCTGCCTCAGCGTCCCGGCCACGATCCTGCTGTGCTGGGCCGGCTACCTGCTCACCGGCACCCCGATCATCGCCCTCGGCGGGCTCGTCGCGATGAACGTCGCCATCCCGACCGCCACGCTCATCGCCATGCTGCGGCACGACCTCTACGACGTCGACAAGGCGCTCGTGGCCACGGCCGCGTACTCGACACTCGCCTTCGGGGTGGTGGCGTCGTATGCCGTGCTGTCGGCAGTGATCGGACGCGCCCTCGGCGGTGACTCGGCAACCGCTGCCGTGATCTCGACGGTCATCGTCATGATCGCGCTCCTCCCGGCCCGGTCCTTGCTGTTGCGGGTGCTCGGCCGCCGCCTGCACCCGCGGCGCGAGCGAGGCGTCGAGGCGGTCCGTTCGCTCGTGACGGCCGTGCACGCGGGCGACGACCAGCCCGAGCGGCTCGAGCAGGTGCTGCGCGACGGGCTGCGCGACCCCGGGCTGCGGGTCGGGTACCAGCGGCCGGGCAGCACGACCTTCGTCGACGTCGACCAGAGCCCCGTTCCGGTACAGGGCAGCACCCCGATCACGTTGGCGGGCAACGTCGTCGGGGTGATCCGCCCCGGGGACGGGGGTGCCGGCATCCCCGACGAGGTCGCGCGTGAGGCCGGCCTGCTGGCCGAGTCGGTGCGCCTTCGTGGAGAGCTCTCCGAGGCCCTGGCCGCGGTCGAGGCCAGCCGTCGGCGCCTGCTCAGTGCCGGGTACGAGGAGCGCCGCCGGCTCGAGATGGACCTGCACGACGGCGCCCAGCAGCGGCTGGTCTCCCTCGGCATGCGCCTACGGGTGGCCCAGCACCGGGCAGCCGGTGGTGACGGCCCGGACCTCGACGCCCTGG
>NZ_DAORSO010000268.1:0-2021 GCF_035443565.1 Ornithinibacter sp.
GGCGTCGCGGTAGGACGCCAGGGCGAGCCCGCCCTCGGCCGTGCGGTCCACCGACGTCGCCGCGAGCACCCCTCGCACGATGGCCCGGGCCACGCAGTCGGCGGCGGCGGTCTGCAGGTCCACCTCGTCGAGGCCGCTCACGCCCGGCCGGGCGCCGGTGGCCAGGGCGAACACGGTGTCGCCGTCGAACGCCGTGTGCACCGGTGACAGCGCCCGCGCGAACCCGTCGTGGGCGACGCCGGCCAGCTTGCTGCACCCCGCCTTGGAGAGGGTGGCATCGGTCGCGACCACGGCCAGCGTGGTCGCCGTGCCGGCCCGCAACGCCGCGACCGCAGCGGCGCGTGCCTCCCGGTACGAGGTGACCAGCCCGGCATCCGGCGTCGGCAGGTCGAGATCCGCCGCCAGGTGGGCGGCCAGCATCCGACCATCGGGCCCGAACGGTTCGCCGACGGCGTTGACGACGACGAGCGCGCCCACCGTCACCCCCGAGGACAGGACGGCGGATGCCGTCCCCACGCCACCGCGCAGACCTCCGGTTCGCGCGCCGGTACCCGCCCCCACCGAGCCCTGCTCGACCGGGCCCGCACCGGCAGCGGCGAAGGCGGCCGCGCCGTCGCCCGGCCTCGGGTGGTTCAGCCACGTCCCGCCGCGCCCGAGGTCGAACAGGATCGCCGCAGGCACGATCGGCACCCGCTCGTGGCTGCCCGGGCCCACCGGCCACCCGCGACCGGCGGCGTAGAGCCCTGTCGAGACGCCGTCTGCCGCAGCGAGCCCGAACGCGCTCCCACCGGCGAGCACCACGGCATCCACGGCGTCGACCAGGGTGCGGGGGTCGAGCAGGTCGGTCTCGCGGGTCCCCGGCCCGCCGCCGCGCACATCGACCCCGCCGACGGTGCCGGGCGGAGCGACGACGACCGTGACGCCGGTCAGCCAGCCCGGCTCCTCCCGGGTGCAGTGGCCGACGAGCACGCCGTCGATGTCGGTGATGGCGTCGTCGGGTCCGGGCTGCACCTGCCCCAATATGCCGGATGCCGGCCGCCCGAGGTGGGCGGCTGGCATCCGTTCAGTCGTCGAGGTGGGTCAGTGCAGGACGATCGGCGGGGCGACCTGCTCGGCGTCCGCGTCGTCGAGCAGGTGCGAGACCTCGCGCTTGCGCGGCAGGAACCACGCCGGGATGAGCGTCAGCGACAGCAGGATGGCCGCGACCCAGAAGGTCGTGGCGAACGCGCTGGCCATCGCCTCGTCGACCGCAGCCATGAGGGCCTCCTGGCCGCGGGCCAGCAGGGCCGCGACCTCGGGGAAGCGCGCGGCGATCGTGCCCAGCTGGCCCGGGTCGGTGACACCGTTGCTGGCCTCGCCGAAGGCCCGGGAGGCCTTGAGCAGCGGGTCGTTGTTGAGCCCGTTGGTGAGCACGACCGACATGATCGCCACACCGATCGACGAGGCGATCTGCTGGCTGATGTTGAGCAGGGTCGAGCCGCGGGCGACCTCGTGCGAGGTGAGCGTCTTCAGGGCCGAGGTCATCAGCGGCATCATCGTGCCGCCCATGCCCAGACCCATGACGAACAGCACGGGCAGGATGTACCAGTAGCTCGTCGTCGCGGTGACCTGGGTGAGGGCGAACATGCCGCCGACGATCGCCGCGAGCCCGAACGGCACGATCCGCCCGACGGGCAGCTTGTCGACGAGGGAGCCGGCGATCGGCATCGTGATCATCGCGCCGAGACCCTGAACGGCCATCAACCACCCGGCCGACAGGGCGCTCTCGCCGCGCACCTGCTGGAAGTAGGTCGGCACGAGGAGCAGGCCGCCGAAGAACGCCGCGGCGAAGAGGAACATCGTGATCGTCGAGACCGTGAGGTTGCGGTTCTTGAACAGGCGCAGGTCGAGCAACGGGTGGGCCGGGCGGAAGCTCCAGACCACGAAGCCCGCGACCATGACCAGCCCGAGGGTGCCGGGGATGATGACCTTGCTCGAGAAGAAGGTGCCCTCACCGGGGATCGAGGAGATGCCGTAGAGGA
>NZ_DAORSO010000269.1:0-2005 GCF_035443565.1 Ornithinibacter sp.
CGTGCTCGGCCGTGCGGTGGGTGTCCTGGAAGCCGGGGGCGCCGGTGCAGGCGTTGGCGCCACCGCTGTTGAGCACGACGGCATCCGCCCGCCCGTCGCTGATGACGGTGCGTGACCAGGTGACCGGCGCGGCCTCCACGCGGTTGGTCGTGAAGACCGCGGCCGCGTGGTGGTGCGGGCCGTCGTTGACGACGAGCGCCACATCGGGCTTGCCGGAGGCCTTGAGGCCCGCGGTGACACCCGAGGCCCGAAAGCCGAGGGGGGTGGTGACGGACATCAGGAGGATCCTCCGGTCAACGAGGTTGGGGTGATGATGAGCCCGGCACGGCGCCAGGCGTGGGCCGCTTCGTCGGTCTGCCCGGCCGGAACGAGCACCCAGTCGGTGTCGAAGGTCGAGAAGGCGAGGACGCTGATGTCGGCGTCGACGAGCGGTTCCACGACCTCGGCGACCACCCCGACCGATCCGAACGACAGGGGCCCGGCCACCTCGACGACCCGGAACGGGCCCTCCGTGCGCACTCCCGCAGGAACGGTTGCCGTGAGGCACACGACGGAGGTCTCGTCTGGAGTTCTGGTCAGTGACGCGAAAGGCCCTGCAGCCCAGTCGAACTCGGGCAGCTGCCCGCCGTCGAGGCGCACGATGGAGACGTCCTCGGGGTGCTCCATCAGGTGACGTGGCATGACGCTCACGGCGCCACCCCCGCGACGGGGAGACCGGTGGCCTCGGGCAGGCCCAGGGCGAGGTTGAGGCACTGGACGGCGGCACCGGCCGTGCCCTTGGTGAGGTTGTCGATCGCTGCGACGACGACGACGCGCCCGACCCTCTCGTCGAGGGTGACCTGCAGGTGGACCGCGTTGCTGCCGAGCACGCTGCCGGTGCTCGGCCAGCGACCCGGCGGCAGGAGGTGCACGAAGGGTTCGTCGGCGTAGGCGGTCGCCCAGGCCGCGCGGACGGCATCCGCCGTCGTCCCGGGACGCACCCGGGCGGTGCACGTCGCGAGGATGCCGCGGGGCATCGGCGCGAGGGTCGGGGTGAACGAGACCGTGACCGGGCCGGCGCCTGCGGCGGTGAGGTTCTGCTCGATCTCGGGGGTGTGCCGGTGGGTGCCGCCGACGCCGTAGGGCGACATCGCCCCCATGACCTCGGCGCCGAGCAGGTGTGGCTTGAGCGCCTTGCCTGCCCCCGACGTGCCGGATGCCGCGACGACGGTGATGTCGTCGGCCTCGAGGACGCCCGCGACGAGTCCGGGAGCCAGGGCCAGGGAGACGGCCGTGGGATAGCAGCCGGGGACCGCGATGCGGGTGGCGCCGGCGAGGGCCAGCCGCTGCGGGCCATCGGCCGTCGCGAGCTCGGGCAGGCCGTAGGGCCACGATCCCGCGTACGGCGTGTCGTAGAAGGTGTCCCACGCGGCGGCGTCAGCGAGGCGGAAGTCGGCGCCGCAGTCGATGATGATGACGTCGTCGGGGAGCTGCGCGGCCAGGGCCGCCGAGTGCCCGTGGGGCAGCGCGAGCACGACGGCGTCATTGCCGGCGAGGACGTCGGGCGTGGTGTCCTCGAGAACCCGGTCGGCCAGCGGGCTGAGGTGCGGGTGGATCGACCCCAGGGTCTGCCCGGCGTTCGACGAGGCCGTGAGGGCTCCGACCTCGAGCTCGGGGTGCTGGAGGAGGAGGCGGACCACCTCTCCCCCGGCATAGCCACTGGCACCGGCCACTGCAACCCGCTTCATGCTGCATGACTATACAGAGTCACGCGACTCTATGCACGCAGCCCACACGAGGGGGTTCAGGCGAGGGGGTCGTCGGGACCGTACGGGATGAGGCCCAGGGTGCGGTCGCGCTCCCCCAGTGCCTCGGCTCGCTCACGCAGCGACTCCACGGTGTCGACCCCGGCCCGCACGAACCGACCAGACCACGCGTCGAGGTCCCCCGAGGCCAGGGCCAGCACGAGGTCGGTGATCTCCTCGGGGGCGGTCCACTCGGTGCGCCCGACATGGGCGTGCATGGC
>NZ_DAORSO010000270.1:0-2004 GCF_035443565.1 Ornithinibacter sp.
CCGGAGCCGGGGTCGAGAGGAGGCAACACGCACGAGATCGAGCCCTGGGCCCTGCGTGTTGCCTCCTCTCGATGGGGTGGAGCCGACCGGGTGGAGCCGCCGGCGCAGCGGGTCAGCCCGCGAAGGTTGCCTCGAGCGTGATCGGCACCGCAGCCAGGGCCTGGCTGACGGGGCAGCCGGCCTTGGCGGCCTCGGCGGCCGTCTGGAACTGCTCGGCGGTGATGCCGGGCACGTCACCGACGACCTTGAGCACGATGCCGGTGATGCCGGTGCCGGGCTGGAACGTCACGTCGGCCGTGGTGTCGATCGTCGTGGGCGGCGTACCGGCCTGGGCGAGCCCGTGCGAGAGCGCCATCGAGAAGCACGTCGAGTGCGCCGCCGCCAGCAGTTCTTCCGGGCTGGTCTGGCCGTTCGCGGCCTCGGCGCGCGACGGCCAGGACACGGGGTAGGTCCCGATGCCGGAGGACTCCAGAGAGACCTGCCCGGCCCCTTCCATGAGTGAGCCCTCCCAGTGGGCCGATGCGGTGCGAGTCGTCGCCATCAGTGTTCTCCTCGTGTCGTTGCGTGGTGGGTGGTGCCTGCCGCGGGTGCAACACACCCGGCCCGAAGATCCATCCACCCGGGTGCCGCGAGTCTGCCAGTCCCCGGCTGGGTAGGGTCGGGCGGTGACCATCCATCTCGAGCGCGGTGAACAGATCGCCACCATCACCATCGATCGCACCCACCGGCGCAACGCCCTGGACCTCGCCTCGCTCGAGGACCTGCACGCGGCCGTCGTCCGCTGCGTCGCCGACGGCACGCGCGCCATCGTGCTCACCGGTGCTGATGGGCACTTCTGCGCCGGGGCCGACCTCACCGAGCTCGAGGACGTCTCGTTCACCACCCGCCTGGCCCAGGTGCTCGCCCACCTGGCCGCGGTGCCCGTGACGACCGTGGCCGCGATCGAGGGCTCGTGCATGGGTCTCGGGATGCAGCTCGCGCTCGCCTGCGACGTGCGCGTCGTCGGTGCCAGCGCTCGCTTCGCCGTGCCGGTCGCCCGGCTGGGGCTCATGGTCGACCACTGGACCCTCACCCGCCTGGCCCGGCTCTGGGGTGAGGGCACCGCCCGCCACCTCGTGCTGACCGGCGCCGTCCTGGATGCCGACGACGCCTGGCGTCTGGGCTTTGCCTCCCAGCAGGGATCGCTGGCCGACGCCCAGGCCCTCGCCGCTCGTGCCGCCCGCCTCGCCCCGCTGACCCAGGCCGGCTCCAAGCTCGGGTTCGACGCGCAGATGCACGACCCCGAGGCGGTCGGGCGCTACGAGGCGGCCTTCGCCAGGGCCTGGGCCAGTGACGACCTCACCGAGGGCCGCCGAGCCTTCGCCGAGCGCCGCGAGCCCAGCTTCCGAGGACGGTGATCACGGTGTCCGAACCCCTCGAGCACCACCACGGCGGTCATGACCACGACGGGCACGGCCACGCCGAGCACGGCCACGGCCACGGCCACGGCCACCCGTCCGCCGCCGGTGCCGGCCCTCTCGCCGACGCCAGTGTCCGGCGCGCCAGGGTCAACGACGCCCCCGCAGTCGGCCTCGTGCAGGCGGTGGTGTTCCGCGAGGCCTACTCCGGGCGCGTCCCGGACGAGGTCGTCGCCCAGTTCGAGCCCGATGCGTTCGCGCGCTCGTGGCGGGAGAGCCTCACGGCGCCGCCCGGCGGCATCCACCGCCTGCTCGTCGCCTGCGCCGGTGACCAGGTCGTCGGCCTGTGCGCGATCGGCCCGTCGCAGGACCCGGATGCCGGCGGCGCCACCGGGGAGGTCACCGTCCTCGGTGTGCACCCCGACGCCCGGCGCCAGGGCCATGGCTCACGCCTGCTCAACGCCGGCGCCGACCTGCTGCGGGAGGCCGGGGCGGACACGGTGAGCCTGTGGCTGCTCGCCCACGACGAGAGCACCCGCGAGTTCGCCGCCGCATCCGGCTTCGCCCCCGACGGCGCCTACCGCGACCGCGTCGTCTCCCCCGACGG
>NZ_DAORSO010000271.1:0-2003 GCF_035443565.1 Ornithinibacter sp.
GTGACCTCCGGCTCCGACGACGCGGCCGACGAGGGCAACTCGACTAGATCCAGCCCAGCGCGATGACGGTGATGGTGGCGGCGAGGGCGATCAGCGCCACGATGAGCCCGTACTCGACAACCGTCACGCCTCTCTCCGACCGAGTGGTGCGGGCATGGCGCGGCAATCGACGTGTGGCCATCCGGTAATCCCTTCAACACAGTCGAGGTCGATCCTCGCCCACGGAACCAGCGTCGCGTCTTGACCCCGCGCCCAACCATCCCCCGACGGGTCGCCGAAAAGAACCGAACGGTTGACGGGGGTGGGCCGTTCGGCCGAGCGGGGGCCCGACTGCCCGCGAAGAGGCCCGTGGGCCCCCGACACCGAGAGCCGGATGCCGTGGCTCATGACGGCACCCGGCTCTGGTCGGTCAGCGGGCGACGCGCGCACACCTGGCTACGTCAGTAGCGGTAGTGCTCCGGCTTGTACGGGCCGGCGACGTCGACGCCGAGGTACTCGGCCTGCTCCTTGGTCAGCTCGGTGAGCTCGACCCCGAGCGCGTCGAGGTGCAGCTGGGCGACCTTCTCGTCGAGGTGCTTGGGCAGCGTCTCGACCTTGGGTGCGCCCTCCTCGGTGAAGTACTCGTCGGTCTTGTTGAACAGCTCGATCTGCGCGATCGTCTGGTTGGAGAACGAGTTCGACATGACGAACGAGGGGTGGCCGGTGGCGTTGCCCAGGTTCATCAGGCGGCCCTCGGAGAGCACGATGATCGAGTCGCCGTCCTCGAAGGTCCACTCGTGCACCTGCGGCTTGATCTCCTGCTTCTTGACGCCGGGGACCTTGGCCAGGCCGGCCATGTCGATCTCGTTGTCGAAGTGGCCGATGTTGGCCAGGATCGCCTTGTTCTTCATCTGCTGCATGTGCTCGGCGGTGACGACGTTGAAGCACCCGGTCGAGGTGACGACGATGTCGGCCTGGCTGACCACGGACTCGAGCTTGGCGACCTGGTAGCCGTCCATCGCGGCCTGCAGCGCGCAGATCGGGTCGATCTCGGTGACGATGACGCGAGCGCCCTGGCCGCGCAGCGACTCGGCGCAGCCCTTGCCCACGTCGCCGTAACCGGCGACGACGGCGACCTTGCCACCGATGAGGACGTCGGTGGCGCGGTTGAGGCCGTCGATGAGGCTGTGACGGCATCCGTACTTGTTGTCGAACTTGCTCTTGGTCACCGAGTCGTTGACGTTGATGGCCGGGAAGAGCAGCTCGCCGGCCTCGGCCAGCTGGTAGAGGCGGTGCACGCCGGTGGTGGTCTCCTCGGTGACGCCCTTGATCTCGGCGGCGACACGGGTCCACTTCTGCGGGTCCTGGGCGAGGGTGCGGCGCACGAGCGCCTTGAAGACGCCGAACTCCTCGGTGTCCTCCTCCGTGGTGGGGGGCACCTGACCGGCGGCCTCCCACTCCTGGCCCTTGTGGACGAGCATCGTGGCGTCGCCACCGTCGTCGAGGATCATGTTGGCGCCATGGCCACCCGGCCAGGTGAGGATCTGCTCGGTGCAGTCCCAGTACTCCTCGAGGGTCTCGCCCTTCCAGGCGAAGACCGGCACACCCTGCGGGTCCTCGGGGGTGCCGTTGGGGCCCACGACGATGGCCGCGGCGGCCTCGTCCTGCGTGGAGTAGATGTTGCAGGAGGCCCAGCGGACCTCGGCACCGAGCGCGGTCAGCGTCTCGATGAGCACGGCGGTCTGCACGGTCATGTGCAGCGAGCCGGCGATGCGCGCGCCCTTGAGGGGCTGCGACTCGCCGAACTCGGCGCGCAGGGACATCAGGCCGGGCATCTCGTGCTCGGCGAGGCGGATCTGGTGGCGGCCGGCCTCGGCCAGGGACAGGTCGGCGACCTTGTGGTCAACGGACATGGAGGTTCTCCTTGGGGTCACGACAATGGGCTGACCCGGCGTCGCCCTTCTGGGCCGCACGTGCGTGGAGGGTTATCACCCGCGCCGGCAAGCCCCCAGAATACCGCAGCG
>NZ_DAORSO010000272.1:0-2001 GCF_035443565.1 Ornithinibacter sp.
CGCGCTTGAGCACCGAGTACCCGCGCTCGCTCTTGCACACGACCATCAGGCCCGATGTGCCGACGTCGAGCCGGGACACGATCCCCTGGCGCTCGCTGGCCCCGCTCGTGGAGATGCGGTACCCGGCGGCCTTGAGCCCGGCCAGGACGTTCGGCCCGCTCCAGCCGACACTGGGGTGGGCCGCCACGCCCACGGGCTTGTCCACGACCACGATGTCGTCGTCGTCGTGGATGACGGTCATGCCGGGAACGGGTTCGGCGACGACCTCGAGGGTCGGGCTGACCGGGGATGCCGGGAGCGTCACCTCCAGGACGTCGCCGGCGCTCACCCGGTGGCTCTTGCCCACGCTGGCGGTGTTGACGACGACGCCCCCCTCGGCGGCGAGGTCGGCCGCCCGGGTCCGGGAGAGGCCGAAGAGCCGCGCGATGGCGGCGTCGACCCGTTCGCCTTCGAGGCCGTCGGGAACGAGGACGGTGCGGGCATCAGTCATGAGCGTGCTCCGGGTGGTGGGGTGGGCCGGAGACGGGAGTGCCCCGATAGGCCAGGACCATGATGACGCCGGCGCCCACGACGATCGCGATGTCCGCGACGTTGCCGATGAACCACCCGAAGTAGTCGATGAAGTCGACGACGTGCCCCCGACCGGGGCCGGGCTCCCGGAAGAAACGGTCCCCGAGGTTGCCCAGGGCGCCGCCGAGGAGCAGCCCGAGCGCGACCGCCCAGGCCCTCGTGCCGACCTTGCGCGCGGCGACGAGGACCCAGCCGAGGATCGCCAGCGACACGATCGTGAGGATCCACGTGGCGCCGTCGCCGATCGAGAAGGCCGCCCCGGGGTTGCGGATGAGGTTCAGCGAGATGAACGACCCGATGAGGTCGATCTTCTCCCCCGGCGTCAGCGTGTTCAGGGCCCACACCTTGGTGCCCTGGTCGACGACGAGGACCGCGAGGGCAAGCCCCAGCAGGAGGGTCGTCAACCGTCGCTGACGCCCCGGCGGAACCGGGGGCTGCGTGGACGGGGCGGGGTGACTCGAGGTCAGCGGCGTTCCTGCTTCTTCTTGCATGGCATGCACAGGGTCGCACGAGGAGCGGCCTGGAGCCTAAGTTTGCCGATCGGGTCGCCGCACGACTCGCAGATTCCGTACGTCCCGTCGTCGAACCGTTCCAGGGCGTGCTCACTCTGCTCGAGCATCAGGCGGGCGTTGTTCGCCAGCGAGATCTCCTGCTCGCGCTCGTAGGTCTTGGCCCCGGCATCCGCCTGGTCGTCGCCGGCGCCGTCACCGGAGTCACGCATGAGGTCGACGAGGTCGCTCTCGGCGTCCAGGAGCTCGCTGCGCAGCTGGGCGATCTCCTTCTCGAGTTCACCGCGCAGGTCACGAAGCTCCTTGGCGGTCCACGGCGACTCGTCCTCGCGCACGGCCAAGGTCCGGCTGGACGTGGCCTTCTTCGCCGTCGGCGTCTTCCTGGCAACCATGCGTACCCACTTCCTGAGGGTCGGCGGGCCGTGGTCGACCGTCGACAGTGGGGCGAGGATACGGCGTGAAGGGTCCTCCCTCAACGACAAAACGCCGGCGTGGACGGCGAGGTCGGTCACAGCACGAGGGAAGGGCCCGGCCGATGGCCGGGCCCTTCCCTCGTGCGTGCGTCAGCCCTGGTGCTCGGGCTGCGGCTCGGCAGCCGCGCCCTCGTGCTGCTCGGCGTCGCCGGACTCCTCGTCGGAGTGGTCGACACCGGTGTTCTTCAGGTCCGCCAGCTGCCCCTGGATGTAGGTGTGCAGGCGCGAGCGGTAGTCGCGCTCGAAGCCACTCAGCTCCTCGATCTTGCGCTCGAGCAGGCCACGCTCGCGACCGAGTTCCTCGAGGATCCCGGCCTTCTTCTGCTGGGCCTCGGCCACCATGCCCGTGGAACGCTCGCGCCCCTCGGTGAGCAGTTCGTCACGCTGGGCGGTGGCGGTCGCGATCATCTCGTCACGCTGGGCCGTCGCGGTCGCGATCATCTCGTCAC
>NZ_DAORSO010000273.1:0-1991 GCF_035443565.1 Ornithinibacter sp.
CGGCGCAGCCAGAGGATCGCGGTCATGCGGGGCCTTTCACGACAGGGCGTCGAGCACGGGCGGGAGGAGGAAGAGCATGCCCAGCGACCACGTCAGGTGCGTGACGATGGGGCCGAGGATGCCGCCGGTCACCCGCCGCTGGAAGGCGACGACGAGCCCGACGAGGGCCGCGGCGAGCACGAGCAGGGGGATGCCGGCCGCGGCGGTCACGAGGGCGTAGACCACCGTCGTCACCGCCACCGCGTGCCGGCGCCCGACGGCGGCGTAGAGGGCTCCGCGGAAGTAGAGCTCCTCGGCGATGCCGTTGACGACGGTGATGAGGGCGACCAGGGGCAGCGAGCCGACCCGGGCGTGGTCGAGCAGTTCCTGGACGGGTTCGCGCAGCACCGGGATGCGGGCCACGACCAGCGCCCCGACCATGAACAGCGCCAGCAGCATCACCCCGAGGGCGAGCGACTGCACGACGGCGCGGCTGGACCCAGAGCCGCCTCGGGTGTGTCCGCGCCCGAGGTGCAGGGGGCCCGAGAGGAACGCCCCAGCGGCCCAGACACCCGCCAGCGCGAAGGTGGCCCCGTAGAAGCGTGGGTCCCCGGGCTCGATGCGCAGCGCGATGGCGAGGATGACCCCACCGATGACGAGCGTGATGGCGGCGACGACGCGGCGTCGGCGGAACGCGGCATCGCTCTCGGTGTGGTCACGCTCCACGGGCGTCACGAGGGCGGCACGCAGGAACGCCCGGAACTCGTCGACGACGTTCACGACTGCCCGCGCGGGCGGCGTCCCCCGGCCCAGTCGGGGTCGGCAGCGGTGATGCGCGCCGGGTCGGCGGTGCCGGGCTCGGGGCGCGGGTCGACCCCGTCACCGGCGAGGGCGTCGGCGACGGCCCGGTCGTAGTCGAGGTAGCCCTGCGGCGGGGAACCGACGAGGTCGTCGATGTCGCGCTCGGTGCACACGACCTCGTGGAGCAGGCTCCCGACCAGCGGCTTCGCGACGCCCGTGGGCACCGGGGTCACGAGCCCCACCCACTGGCTCGCGAGGTAGGGGGTGAGCACCGGTACCGAGACGATGAGGCGCGGACGCAGACCGGCGATCCGGGCGAACCGGTTGATCATCTCGCGGTAGGTCAGCACGTCCGGGCCACCGATGTCGAAGGTGCGGTTCTGCTCGGGCGGCAGGTCTGCGGCCGCGACGAGCAGGTGCAGCACGTCACGCACGGCGATCGGCTGGATGCGGTTGTCGAGCCACTTCGGCGTGATCATCGCCGGCAGGCGGGTCGTCAGGTGGCGCAGCATCTCGAACGATGCCGAGCCCGAGCCCAGGATCACTGCCGCCTGGAGCACCGCCGTCGGCACCCCGCTCGCGAGCAGGATGTCGCCGACCTCGACCCGGGACGCGAGGTGGTCGCTCAGCTCACCGTCGTGGGGGTGCAGCCCCGAGAGGTAGACGATCCGGCCCACCCCGGCATCCGCCGCGCACCGCCCGAAGGTCTGCGCGAGCTCGCGGTCGCGCTCGACGAAGTTGCCCTGGCCGTCCATCGAGTGCAGGAAGTAGTAGGCGACGTCGACGTCGGCGAGCGCGCGTGCGAGCGTGTCGGGCGAGGCGGCATCCCCTTCCACCACGTCGACCCGGTCACGCCAGGCGCGCCCCGCGACCTTGTCAGCGGAGCGGGTGAGCACCCGCACCTGCCACCCCTCGTCGAGCAGACGGGGGACGAGGCGCGAGCCGATGTAGCCGGTGGCACCGGTGACGAGCGCGCGCCGGGGAGTCGTCGGGGAGTCGGTCACAGCCGGTCCAACGTGCTCTTCAGCTGCTCCGCGGTGCGGTCGCCGAGGCGGTCGAGCAACGGCTTCATCAGCGGCGCGGCGAACCGGGCCAGCCCGGTGAAGGTGAACTCGGCGCGGTAGTGCACCGACGACCCGTTCGGCCCGTGCGGCGTGACGGTGATGGTGTCGTGGCTGACCGTCGTGTCGTTGCGCCCGACGATGACGAAC
>NZ_DAORSO010000274.1:0-1976 GCF_035443565.1 Ornithinibacter sp.
CGACGACGGCACCCGTGACCGCGTCGACGAGCTCACCCGGCCGCTCCCCCAGCCGCCGGTTCAGCCACCCACGGGTGTCGCCGTCCGGGATGAAGCAGATGTCGTGGCTGTCCGGCTTCTTGGCCACCGCGAACCCACGCTCCGCAGCCTCGGCCCGCACCTGGGTCTTCGTCGAGTCACCGAGCGGGAAGAACGAGCGCGCCAGCTGGTCGGCGTCCAGCACGCCGAGCACGTACGACTGGTCCTTGGCTGCGTCGACCGCCCGGTGCAGCTCGCGACCCGTCGGGCCCTGGACGATCTGCGCGTAGTGCCCGGTGGCGACGGCATCGAACCCCAGGGCCACCGCCTTGTCGAGCAGCCCGGCGAACTTGATCCGCTCGTTGCAGCGCAGGCACGGGTTCGGGGTGCGCCCGGCCGCGTACTCGGCGGCGAAGTCCTCGACGACGTCGCGCTCGAAGCGGCTCGCGAGGTCCCAGACGTAGAACGGGATGCCGAGCCGGTCCGCGACGCGACGCGCGTCCCCGGCATCCTCGATGGTGCAGCACCCGCGGGCGGACTCGCGCAGCGTCGCGGCCGAGCGCGAGAGCGCCAGGTGCACGCCGACGACCTCGTGGCCGGCCTCGATCATGCGTGAGGCGGCGACGGCCGAGTCGACCCCGCCCGACATCGCGGCGACGACCCTCATCAGAGCAGCCCGCTCGCCCGTCGAGCCCGCTCGACGACACCCGGCAGGGCAGCGAGGAACGCGTCGACGTCGGCCTCGGTCGAGGTGTGGCCGAGCGAGAGCCGCAGGGCGCCGCGCGCCTGCGCCTCGGTGTGCCCCATGGCGAGCAGCACGTGGCTCGGCTGCGGTACCCCGGCCTGGCAGGCCGAACCCGTGCTGCACTCGACCCCGGCCGCGTCGAGGAGGTAGAGCAGCGAGTCGCCCTCGCACCCGGGCACGAGCAGGTGGGCGTTGCCCGGCAGGCGCTTGGTCGCGTCGCCGGCCTTCCAGCAACCGCTCACGGTGATGCCGAGCCCGAGGCCGAGCGCCCCCTCGATGAGCCGGTCGCGAAGGGCGAGCACGCGCTTGGCCTCGACGTCTCGGTGGGCGACGGTCTCCTCCAGGGCCACGGCGAACGAGTGGATGCCGGCCGCGTCCAGGGTGCCGCTGCGCACCTGCCGCTCCTGGCCACCACCGTGGGCGATGGGCACGAGCGGGGCGTCACGCCGCGCCAGCAGGGCACCGACCCCGACGGGCCCGCCGATCTTGTGGGCGCTGACGGTCATCAGGTCGGCACCGCTGTCGTCGAAGCGGACGGGCAGGTGGGCGATCGCCTGCACGGCGTCGGTGTGGAAGGGCACCCCGTGCTCGCGGGCGACCGCGGCGAGCTCAGCCACCGGCTGGATCGTGCCGACCTCGTTGTTGGCCCACATGACGCTCGCGACCGCGACGCCGCCCGCAGCCAGGGCCTCGCGCAGGGTGTCGGGGGCGAGGTGCCCGCAGCGGTCGGGTTCCAGCCAGGTCACGGGGACCCCGCGGGAGTCCTCGAGGTACCCGACGGGGTCGAGCACCGCGTGGTGCTCGATGGAGCTGGCCACGACGCCGTTGACGGACGGATCCTTCGCCCGGCGGGCCAGCCACGTGCCCTTGACGGCGAGGTTGTCGGCCTCGGTGCCCCCCGAGGTGAACACCACCTCCGACGGCCGGGCTCCGAGGGCCGCGCCGATGCGCTCGCGGGCCTCCTCGACGACGGCCCTGGCGGCCCGACCGGAGGTGTGCAACGACGACGGGTTGCCCACCTGGCGGGAGACCTCGAGCAGGGCGTCGACCGCGGCGGGCAGCATGGGTGTCGTCGCCGCATGGTCGAGGTAGTGGGTCACAACGGGCGATTCTACGTTTCGGACCGGGCAGCGGACTCCCCCGACCGCACGGCATCCCCCGGCGGCAGGCAGCGGGCGCGCCGCGGCTCGGAAACCGTGTCAGCGCAAGCGGT
>NZ_DAORSO010000275.1:0-1974 GCF_035443565.1 Ornithinibacter sp.
GTGGGCCTTGACGGTGCTCGTGGTGATGAAGAGCTCGCTCGCGATCTCGTCGTTGGTCCGGCCCCGGGCGACGGTGACGAGCACCTCCTCCTCCCTCGCGGTGAGCGGCTCCAGGGGCTGTCGGGCCGCTTCCGCTCGCGAGGTGGCGAAGGTGGCGAGCAGCCGCACGGTGACACTCGGTGCGATGAGCGCATCACCCTCGGCGGCCGCGTGGATCGCCCGGGTCAGCAGGTCGGGGCCGGCGTCCTTGAGCAGGAAGCCGCGGGCGCCGGCCTTCAGGGCGCCGTGGACGTACTCGTCGAGGTCGAAGGTGGTGATGACGATGATGGGCAGCGGGTCCTCGACGTCGGGGCCGGCGAGCTGGCGGGTGGCCTCGATGCCGTCCATCACCGGCATCCGGACGTCGAACAGCCCGACGTCGGGCCGTAACTGTCGTGCCAGTCGGACGGCTTCGCGACCGTCGGCGGCCGCACCGACCACGTCGATGTCGGGCTGGGCGTCGAGCAGCATCGTCAGCCCGCTCCGCACGATGGGCTGGTCGTCGGCGACGAGGACCCTGATGCTCATCGGGCCACCCCCGCCCGGGGGAGGTTCGCCTCGACGCGCCAACCGCGGTCGGCGATGGGACCGGCGGCGAAGGTGCCGCCGAGCAGGGTCACCCGCTCGCGCATGCCGACCAGGCCGTAGCCGTCGGGGGAGCGGTGGGGCGAGCCGGTGGAGCCGTCGTCGTCGACGGTCAGCCGCACGTGGTCGGTCTCGCCGGTGACCTGAACGGTGACGCGGGTGGCGTGGCGGGCGTGCCGTCTGGAGTTGGTGACGGACTCTTGGGCCAGTCGGTAGACGGCTGCCGCGACGCTTGGGCTGAGGTCCGTGAGCTCACCGGTGAGGGTCACCTCGACACGGGGCTGCGCGGCCCCGGTGGTGGCGAGCTGCTCGATGTCGGCCATCCCCGGCTGGGGAGTCAACGAGCTGTGCCGCGCGTCGCGCAGGACGCCGACGATGGCGCGCAGTTCGGTGAGGGCCCGGGTGGCGGCGTCCTCGATCGTGGCCAAGGCGTCGACGGCACGTTCGGGGTGGGTCGCGGCGACGGCCCGACCCGCCTGCGCCTGGATCGCGATACCCGACACGTGGTGGGCGACGACGTCGTGCAGCTCTCGGGCGAGCTGCTCGCGTTCGCGGGCCTTGGCCTCCTGGATGTCGCGGATGCGGATCCGGGCGCGGTAGCGGACGGCGGCGCCGAGAGCTGCCGCGAAGAAGAAGAACGCGTAGCCGGTGATCGTGTCGGTCAGGGTGGTCACGTCGGCGACGAAGGTGATGGCCAGCCACGTGAGGATCACGAGCAGCCCGCGAACGGCATCCCGACCCGACCCCCACCGGAACAACGCATAGGTGAGGACCAACGTGGCCGACACGCTCGAGGTCAGGGCGCCCTGAGTGCCCGTGGCCATCCGGAAGAGGTCGACAACGATCAGCGTGCCGAAGGCCACGAGGACTGCGGGGAGCGGGTGGGAGCGCCGCCAGGGGAGGGGGGCGACCGCCGCGAGCGTGGCGATGAGGAGCACGGGTGCAGGCGCCATGCCGTCACGAAGGACCGCCTCGTTGACAGCCCACCCGACGAAGGCGGCGACGAGGGCCCAGTCGGCTGCACTGGTCGCCGGAGGGTTCGTGGGTCGGGGTTCGACCCACAGTGAGCGCAGTGCGTCAGTGGCCATCCGGCCAGCGTAGGCAGGGGGCGTCGCCCGCGTATCCGCCGAAAGGCCAACCGGGCTCTTGGGCCAACGGACAGGGCACGTCGGGTCTGCGGGCTGATGTGGGCGCGCACGGCATCCGTGAGGGTTGTGAAGGTCACCAACCCCACGACCCGACGACACCGGAGGCCGCCATGAGCACTTCTCGACCCGACACCGCGCTGGACGACGTACGCCTGCCCCTGAAGGCCAGGCTCGCCGCAGCCTGGACGAGCTTCATGTTCCT
>NZ_DAORSO010000276.1:0-1971 GCF_035443565.1 Ornithinibacter sp.
CACGGGTGGGTCGCCTACCTCGAGGACCGCGCCCTGCAGTGGTCGGCCCTGCCCGAGGCCGCGCGCGAGGCAGAGCACCCGGCCCTGGTCGAGCACTGCACCCGCGCCCTCACCCTGCTGACGCTCGCCGAAGCACCGGAGTTGGGTGCTCAGGTGGCTGCCCCAGCGACCACCTGAGCACCCAACTCGGGAGGATCCATACCTCCTGGGGTATCCTCTGCGCATGCTCGACGCCCTCCGCCTGTGGACCCGACGACGCTGGGTGGCGGCTGCCGCGGCATCCGTCGTGACCGCCCTCGTCGTCGCGCTGCCCACGGCCATGATCCCCACGCCGGTCTTCGGCCGCGAGATCCCGACGACCTGGTGGGCCTGGCCGGTGCTCGCTGTGACCTCGGTGCTCAGCGGACTGCTGTTCGCGACCTACGTGCGCGAGCCCGGCGACCCGGCATCCGGCGAGGCGTCGATCAACCGCGGAGGGGCCGCGGGGGGCCTGCTCGCGTTCTTCGCCGTCGGCTGCCCGGTGTGCAACAAGCTCGCACTCATCGCGCTGGGCTACACCGGCGCGCTGCAGTGGTTCGCGCCGGTGCAGCCGTTCCTCGGGGCAGCCGCCATCGGCCTGCTGCTGTGGGCCCTACGCGCCCGGCTGCAGGGACAGCTCGCCTGCGCCGCCGTGCCCCCACCCAACCGGACACCCGAGGACACTCGCCTCCCGGTCTGACGGACGGCGCGGACCCGGACCCACGGACATGCAAAGGGGCAGCGCGAGCGGACTCCGCGCCACCGTCCGTACTCAGCACGGGCCCGCCATTGGGCATTGCCTGTCCGCAGGCCCGCGCTCAGCCGATGGGCGCGTGGACGTCGAGCAGCTCCAGCATCCGCGCCTCGGGTTCGACCCCGCGCGGCAGCACCTCGGCGTGGAGCCGTTGGATGAAGAAGCGCCGACGCCGATAGACCTTGACCTTCCACGGCCGCCCCTCCGCCGCCAGCTCGACCAAGACCGTGGCCACGATCGACACGACCAGGTCGATGACGAGGCCCATGAGCATGCTCAGCGGGTTCAGGTGAGTGCCGGTGCCACCGGCCGCCGACACCGCGCCGGGCCGCATCGCCACCCCACGAGGCGCTGCCAACACCTCGATGGTCCGGCCGTCCGGGCCCGGACGCGCGATCCGGCGATGCTGCTCGTCTGGAACCTCGACCTCGACCTCGGCTTCGGGCGAAGGGTCTCCACCGCTTACTTCAGGAACACCCGAGGATGCCGTCGTCACTGGTTCGCTCTCAGGTGACCGTCGGCGAGAAGATCGGCCACGGCATCCGGCTCGGCATCGGCGAGCACGACCTCGACCGTCATGAGCTTCGTGCCCCACCAGCCCTCGCGGCACCACTGCCACTGCGCGACCGCCTCGAGGATCGGGCCCTCGTCGAGCATGACGCGCAGCACCTGGTCGGTGGGCAGTGTCGCGAAGATCCGCCCGCGCGCCCCGGTGCGAAAGCTCGGGAACCCGTGGTGGTCGCGTTCGATGACGTCGGGCAGGCCGAGGGCGAGCGCCCGCACGTCCTCCGGTGTCATGCGGGGCCGTCCGTCACGGGAGCCACCGTCACCGGCACGCCGTTGAGCACCGCGTTGCCCGACACCGACTCGACGACCGACGGGTCGGTGAGGTCGTTCATCGACACCCCCGGCACCTCGACGGCATTCCGCAGGCGCACCCCGTCGCGCGCGTGCCCGTAGCCGTGCGGCAACGACACGACGCCCGGCATGAGGTCGTCGGTGGCCTCGACCTCGACGCGCACCTCACCGACCGCTGATCGAACCGTCACGACGTCACCGCCTCGGATGCCGCGCGCCGCCAGGTCGTCCGGGTGCGCCATGAGTGCGTGGCGGGCTCGGCCACGGGTGAGCCGGGTGCTGTTGTGCAGCCAGGAGTTGTTGTCGCGCTGGTGGCGGCGGCCGATGAGCAGCAGCTCACC
>NZ_DAORSO010000277.1:0-1954 GCF_035443565.1 Ornithinibacter sp.
CCCATGACGAGTGAGCGCGAGCCGGGCCGCGACGACTGGCGCCCCTGGGACCAGGCGAGCACCTCTGACGAGGTGACCCAAGAGGTGCCCCAACAGCAGCCGGAGCCTGCGTGGGCTGCGCTGCCGACTCCGTCCGCGCAGGGGGCGGCCCCTGCCGCCGCCCAGCAGGCCTTCGCGACCCAGCAGGGCCCCACGACGCACCCGGCGCCGACCACCCAGCTCTCGCCGTGGGGTGCCCCGGTTGCTCCGGCTCCGGCTGCTCCGCCCGAGGCGCCCGCCCCTGCGCGCCGCGGGCCGGGCTGGGGGGCCCTGATCGGGGTGTCGCTCGCCGTCGCGCTCGTCTCCGGTCTCCTCGGTGGCCTGCTCGGCGCGGCCCTGACCGACGGGGAGTCCTTCGGCTCCACGGGATCAGCGGCCGGTTCGGCCCCGAGCGTGGGTGCGGGGGCCACGACCCGCCCGGACGGTTCCGTCGCCAACATCGCCGCTCGCACGACCCCGAGTGTCGTCACCCTGCGGGTCGAGGGTGGCGGCGGCACCGGCACCGGCTCCGGCTGGGTGTACGACGAGCGTGGTCACATCGTCACGAACAACCACGTCGTCGCGAGCGCAGCCGACGGTGGGGAGATCACGGTGGTGCTGGCCAACGGTCAGCAGGTGCCGGCCACGATCGTCGGTCGCGACGCGTCGTACGACCTCGCCGTCGTCAAGGTCGACCGCACCGACCTCGACCCGCTCGAGCTGGGTCGCTCGGCGGACGTGGTCGTCGGTGACCAGGTCATCGCCGTCGGTGCCCCGCTCGGTCTGGACTCCACCGTGACCACGGGCATCGTCAGCGCCCTGAACCGGCCCGTCACGCCCGGCGAGGCCGATGACCAGGCGTTCATCAACGCCATCCAGACCGACGCCGCCATCAACCCCGGCAACTCCGGTGGGCCGCTGCTCGACATGCAGGGCCGGGTCATCGGGGTCAACTCCGCCATCGCCCGGGCCCCGGGGTCGGAGATCAGCGGCCAGAGCGGCAACATCGGCGTCGGCTTCGCCATCCCGAGCGATCAGGTGGCGACCACGGTCGAGCAGCTGATCACGACGGGCAAGGCCGTGCACCCCATCATCGGCGTGTTCCTCGACTCGACCTACGACGGCGAGGGGGTGCGCATCGCCGACGCGGGCCCCTCCGGCCAGCCGGCCGTGGCACCCGACGGTCCTGCGGACGAGGCCGGGCTGCGGGCGGGTGACGTCGTCATCGCCTTCGAGGGCAGGCCCGTCTCCGACGACGGTGAACTGGTCGTCCTGATCCGTTCCCGGACGGTGGGTGACTCGGTGACGCTGACCATCATGCGCGGCGGTGCCAAGAGGGATGTCACCATGGTCCTCCAGGGTTCGGCCGACTGACGCGCCCACGGCGCAGGTGCAGTCCAGGAAAGGGACGGGTGGTGCTCGGTGTTCGGGGTCAATGGCTGGGAGGTCGTGCTCGTCGCGCTCATCGCCGTCTTCATCCTCGGACCTGATCGGTTGCCCGAGTACGCCGCCAAGCTCGCGCGCGGCATCCGCAAGGCGCGGGTCATGGCGGAGGGCGCCAAGGTCCAGCTCAAGGACCAGCTCGGCCCCGAGTACGAGGACATCAACTGGCGCCAGTACGACCCTCGTCAGTACGACCCCCGCCGGATCGTCAAGGAAGCCCTGCTCGACCCGCTCGACGACGCGGTGGCGCCGGTGCGCGAGCAGATCGGTTCCGTGCGGGCGGCAGGCAAGGGGCTCACGGGTGGTTCAGCGGCTGCCGGTGCGGCAGCGGCCGGGGGCGCGGTCGCAGCCTCCGCCACGGCATCCGCGGGAGGTGGGGCGCCCGTGGTCGAGGAACCCTACATCTCCACGCGGGCCACGCCGCTGGAGTGGGACCCGGCACGGCCGACGCCCTACGACGTCGACGCCACCTGACCGTTCGGCCTCAGCGGCC
>NZ_DAORSO010000278.1:0-1949 GCF_035443565.1 Ornithinibacter sp.
CCTATCCCCGGTTCGACCGCCAACGCGGGAGCGGATAACAACCGGATCTGCCGCCGACCGTGCTGGGGCCCGAGTTGCTGAGGTTGGTTGTTCGCCGCACGATCTCCACTGCCATGGTGTCGTGACGGCAGCCTCCCCGAGACAGGCCGGCTATTGGGTGGTCGGTGGTAGCACAATGACGGGGTGTCGCTTGGGGAGTACCGGACGCTGCTGCGTGGAGCCACCGCCCGCGCAGACACCCCGGCCTTGATGGAGCTGTTGACGTCGGGCCCATGGCCGAAGGAAGCCTTGCAGTTGGTCGGCGATGCCGTCCTGGTCGCTGTCGCCAGCGGCGCGAGCGAGGCATCCGTGTTGGCACGGCGGTGCGTTGCGGCTCTGGGGCAGCGCGACTGGGAGGGCGACGTCGAACTGGCCGCCGCGTTGAGCGCCGCGGGCGGCGACGGCCCGACGCCGATGCTTCGGCCAGTGCCCGTGGACCTGGAGGAGCTGGCCTCGGTCTTGGAGGGCGACCCCGCACGCGGAGGCGGCCGGATCAACCTGCGAAACGGGGAGGTGTGGCCCCACTCCGTCTTCAACGACTTCACCGATGACGACGAGGAGGAAGACGATGACGAGGACGACTCGCCCTGGTTGTGGGTGGACGCGCAGGGTTCGCGTGAGGGGTACCGCGACATGGAGCTGTTCATCGACACGGTCGATGACCGCACCTTGGCCGACCGCCTGAGCATTGCGATTGCTGGGCGCGGCGCGTTCCGCCGCTTCAAGGACGTGATCGCCGACGACCCGGCCGCCGCGGAACGCTGGTACACCCTCAGCGAGGACCGTCTCGGCGGCCGCGCCCGAGCCTGGCTCGCTGCGCAGGGGTACACCCCCACCAGAGCGCTACGCCCCTGACTGCTCCAGCCGTGCGCTGCTGGGTTGTTCGGGTCACGTGCCTGAGGCCATGTAGGCGGCGAGGATGTAGTTGGGGTGGCGATCCAGGTTCTTGCGCGCCCGGTCGTATCGCATGGTGGTGCGCGGGTCAGCGTGCCGGGCAGCGATCTGCACGTCGCGCAGGTCGACCCCGGCGTCGAGCATGGTGGTCACGAAGGTGTGCCGCAGCATGTGCGGATGCATCCGTGCGGCGTGCACACCGCCGGCCTCGGCCAGACGGTGCAGACGGCGTGTGGCGCAGTGCCGGTCCATCCGTGTGCCGTTGCGGGTGCGCAGGATCGGCCCGGAGCCCCGGTCGGCGACGGCCCGCTCGATGGCCCGGGACACCGCCGGCGGGAGCGGGGTCAGCACGACCTTGCCGCCCTTGCCGCGCACCTTGAGCACGCGGTGGCCGTGCTCCTCGCCGAGGTCCTCGACGTTCGCGCCGCAGGCCTCGAAGATCCGCAGCCCGAGCAGACCCAGCATCGCCACCAACGCGAAGTCGTAGATGTTCGATGACGTGCGGGCGGTGGCGAGCATGGCCTCGAACTGCAGATGGGTCAGCCCCAGCGTGGGGGACTCAGGCGGGACGTTGGGCCGGCGCACGTACTCCGCTGGGGAGTGCACCAGGACGTCGTCGATCACGCAGGTCCGGTAGAACCCAGCCACGACTGCAACGCGTCGGCTGATCGTGGATGGCTTGTACCGGCGCACTTCTTGCATCCACCGCACGTACAGCTCGACATGGGCTCGTTGGGCGGCCAAGGGGTCCAGGCCGCGTTCCTCGCACCAGGTGACGAAGCAGCGCAGGTCCGACTCGGTGTGCACTCGGGATTGCCCCTTGAATCGGGCCAGGTAGGCCGCGACAGCGTGCCGAAGACGATCCGACACGTGAGGTAGAACGACGGGAATCAGGATCTGTGAAGTAGCCATCCCGCAGCGTCCGCCCGGCCAACCCTGAGGGTCAACAAATCGCACCAAGCGCGGCAGAAGAGGTAGGCGCGTCTCCGCGCCGTTCGTCATCTATGCTGCGGCGT
>NZ_DAORSO010000279.1:0-1947 GCF_035443565.1 Ornithinibacter sp.
CGGAAGCGGATCGGGTCCACCTCGTTCTTGCGCTTCCACTCGATCCAGGTCGCGATGAGGTCCTCGGTGAAGACGTCACCCTCGAGCAGGAACTCGTGGTCGGCCTGGAGGGCGTCCAGCACCTCGGGCAGTGAGCCGGGAACCTGGGCGATGGCCTCGTGCTCCTCCGGCGGCAGCTCGTAGAGGTCCTTGTCCACCGGCTCCGGGGGCTCGATGCGGTTCTTGATGCCGTCCAGGCCAGCCATGAGCTGCGCCGCGAAGCACAGGTAGGGGTTGGAGGACGGGTCGGGGATGCGGAACTCGATGCGCTTGGCCTTCGGGCTGTCGCCGGCGATCGGGATGCGCACGCAGGCGGAGCGGTTGCGGGCGGAGTACACGAGGTTGACCGGGGCCTCGTAGCCGGGAACCAGGCGGTGGTAGGAGTTCACCGTCGGGTTGGTGAAGGCCAGCAGCGCCGGGGCGTGCTTGAGCAGGCCGCCGATGTACCAGCGGGCGAGGTCCGAGAGGCCGCCGTAGCCGCGCTCGTCGTAGAAGAGCGGCTCGCCGTCCTTCCACAGGGACTGGTGGGTGTGCATGCCCGAGCCGTTGTCGCCGAAGATGGGCTTCGGCATGAAGGTGGCGGTCTTGCCCTCTTCCCAGACGGTGTTCTTGACGACGTACTTGAACTTCATCATGTCGTCGCCGGACTGCAGCAGCGTGCTGAACCGGTAGTTGATCTCCTGCTGGCCGGCGGTGCCCACCTCGTGGTGGCTGCGCTCGACCTCGAGGCCGACCTCCTCCATCTTCAGGCAGATCTTGTCGCGGGTGTCAGCGAAGTGGTCGACCGGCGGGACGGGGAAGTAGCCGCCCTTGTAGCGGGTCTTGTAGCCGCGGTTGCCGCCCTCCTCGACGCGCCCGGTGTTCCAGGCCGCCTCGACGGAGTCGATGTAGTAGTAGCTGGCGTTGGCCTTGGTCTCGAAGCGCACGTCGTCGAAGACGTAGAACTCGGCCTCGGCACCGAAGAACGCGGTGTCGGCGATCCCGGTGGACTTCAGGTAGGCCTCGGCCTTCGCGGCGATGTTGCGCGGGTCGCGGCTGTAGGGCTCGCCCGTGAAGGGGTCGACGATCGAGAAGTTCATGATGAGCGTCTTCTCGACCCGGAAGGGGTCGAGGTAGGCGCTCTTGGGGTCCGGCACGAGCTTCATGTCGGACTCGTGGATGGCCTGGAAGCCACGGATCGAGGACCCGTCGAACATCTGGCCGTTGGTGAAGAAGTCGATGTCAACCGTCTTGGCCGGCACGTTGAAGTGCTGCATGACCCCCGGCAGGTCACAGAACCGGACGTCGACGAACTTGACGTCCTCGGCCTTGATGAAGTCGAGGACTTCCTCGGCGGAGCTGAACACGATGAACCTCCTGGTTCGGGGCAAGGGGGGCTTGGAGCGCCAGCCCTGGGGCGTTGTGACGACCTTAGGGAGCGGCGGTTTCCCGTCCGTGACCCTCATGTTTCGCCGGTGTAACGCGGCCCAACGTATCAAGAGGTGAGATGTGCCGCCCGACTGGCGGACGGCATCCGAGACGGAGGCCCGTCGGCCGTCCACCTAGGATGGATGCCGTGACGTCGCCACCTCAAGCCTTGTCCCCCCAGGGTGCGTCGCTGGGGCGGCGGTTCGCGGCCTGGGCCATCGACTGGGTGATGTGCCTGTTCATCGTCTTCGGGCTCTTTCCCTACGACATCGTCCTCGAGCCCGGGGCTGAGCCGCCCCTGCTGCTCGGGGTGCCGCAGAGTTCGTGGGCGCTGATGGGGGTCTTCGCGGCCCTGAACATCGTCCTGGTCAGCCTCACCGGATCAACCGTCGGCCACCGACTGCTCGGTTTGCAGGTGTGGCAGGTCCGCCCGGGCTCCTTCCCCCTCCAGGTCGTCGTGCGCACGGCCCTGCTGTGCCTCTTCGTGCCCGCGATCATCAC
>NZ_DAORSO010000280.1:0-1937 GCF_035443565.1 Ornithinibacter sp.
GCGGCCCTGACGTACTACTCGGTGCTCTCGGTCTTCCCCGCGATCCTGGCGCTGGTCTCCCTCCTCGGGGTGTTCGGGCAGGGGGAGGCAACCACCCAGGCAATGCTCGAGATCCTGCGCGACCTCGGCCAGAGCGACATCGCCGACCAGCTCGAAAAGCCCATCGCGGCCATGGTCGGGGCGCAGAGCGCGGGCCTGGCGCTGGCCGTCGGTCTCGCCGGTGCCCTCTGGGGGGCGTCGGGTTACGTCGGGGCCTTCGGGCGCACGCTGAACCGGATCTACCAGGTCGACGAGGGCCGCCCGGTCTGGAAGCTGCGCCCGCTCGTGCTCCTCGTGACGGTGGGGCTGGTCGTCATGGCGGCCATCGTGCTGGTCGGGCTCGTCGTCAGCGGACCTGTCGCCGAGGCGATCGGCTCGGCGATCGGGTTCGGTGAGCAGAGCCTGGCGCTGTGGAACCTCGCCAAGTGGCCCTTCCTCCTCGCGGTCGTCGTGCTGATGGTCGCGGTGCTCTACTACGCGACGCCGAACGTCCAGCAGCCCAAGTTCCGCTGGGTCTCGGTGGGGGCCGCCGTTGCCATCGGCATCTGGGTGCTCGCGTCGCTGGGGTTCGGGTTCTACGTCAGCAACTTCGCGAAGTACGACTCGCTCTACGGCTCCCTCGGAAGCGTCATCGTCTTCCTCCTGTGGCTGTGGCTGACCAACCTGGCCCTGCTCTTCGGGGCCGAGATCGACGCGGAGCTGGAGCGGGCGCGGCAGCTGCAGGCCGGCATCCGGGCCGAGCGCACCCTCCAGCTGCCGCCGCGCGACGACTCCGGGTCGCTCAAGGCCGCCACCAAGCTGGAGGAGCGCGTCGCCGAGGGGCGCCGGCTGCGGCTCGAGGCGCAGGCGCCGGACGAGGTTGAGGAGGCCGCGAACGGGTACGGACGCGGTCGTGGAGACCATCGACGCACGGCCCGCACCGGCGCGACACCGGCACACGAGCTGGAGCCCCTGCCGTCTGAGATCGCCCGGGAGCGGGCCCGGCGCCCCTGACGGAACCCTCGACCTCACGGCGCGTGATCGGCGCGCACGCAGGCCGGTCAGGGGCCCGGGGGTGACCTACCATGGTCCGGTGATTGCGACCAACCCCCGGTGAACCGGTTTCACGAGGGATTCGTCCTCGGTGACCGCTACACGCTGACCGCCCGCATCGCGTCCGGGGGCATGGGCGACGTCTGGGAGGCCAGCGACGGCGTCCTCGAGCGCCAGGTCGCGGTGAAGATCCTTCGGCCCAGCCTGGACGACGAGGAGGTCTTCGCGCTCCGCTTCCGCAACGAGGCGCTGCACACCGCCAACCTCGCGCACGTCAACGTCGCCACCGTCTTCGACTACGGCGAGGAGGACAACCTCGCCTACCTCGTCATGGAGCTCGTCCCCGGTGAGCCGCTGTCCGACCTCGTCAAGCGCGAGGGCGCCCTCGACCCGAGCCAGGTACGGGCGATCATGGCGCAGGCCGCGCTCGCCCTCGGGGCGGCCCACGAGGCCGGCGTCGTCCACCGCGACGTCAAGCCCGCGAACATCCTCGTCATGCCCGACGGCACGGTGAAGCTCACCGACTTCGGCATCGCCCGCGCCGTCGACGGGTCGGGACACACCCAGACCGGCGAGGTGCTCGGCACGCCGCACTACCTCTCGCCCGAGCAGGCCCTCGGCGAGCCCGCCACCGGCGCCTCCGACCTCTACGCCCTCGGCGTCGTCGCGCACGAGCTGCTCACCGGTCGCCGCCCGTTCGACAAGGGCACTCCGGTGGCGACCGCCCTGGCGCAGGTCAACGACCCGCCGCCGCCCCTGCCCGCGCACGTCCCCCCGGGCCTGCGCGCGCTCATCGAGCAGTGCCTCGAGAAGAGGCCTGCCGACCGTCCCGCGAGCGCCCGTGAGCTCGGTGAGCGACTCGGGCT
>NZ_DAORSO010000281.1:0-1937 GCF_035443565.1 Ornithinibacter sp.
CCCCCGAGGACCTGCTCAAGGAGCACAGCGCGGATGCCGTGCGCTACTGGGCGGCCAGCGGTCGCCTGGGCACGGATGCCGCCTACGACACCGGCCAGATCAAGGTCGGCCGGCGCCTCGCGATCAAGGTGCTCAACGCGAGCAAGTTCGCGCTGTCGTTCGGGTCGGTCGAGGGTGACCTCGCCGCGCAGGTGACCGAGCCGATCGACCTGTCCCTGCTCGCCGGCCTGCGCGACGTCGTGGCCAAGGCCACCGCCGGTTTCGAGGCCTGGGACTTCACCCGCGCCCTCGAGGTCACCGAGCAGTGGTTCTGGTCGTTCTGCGACGACTACCTCGAGCTCGTCAAGGACCGCGCCTACGGTGCCCAGGGTGACGCCGGGGCGGCATCGGCCCGTGCGACGCTGCGGATCAGCCTCGACGTGGTGCTGCGGCTGTTCGCGCCGGTCCTGCCCTACGTCACCGAGGAGGTCTGGTCCTGGACCCACGACGGGTCGGTGCACCGCGCCTCGTGGCCGACGGTCGACGAGGTGCCCGGCAGCGGCGACCCGGCCGTGCTCGGGTCGGTGGGTGCCGCCCTGGCCGTCGTGCGCAAGGCGAAGTCGGAGGCCAAGGTCGGCATGCGCGCCGAGGTGCCCTCGATGACCCTCGTCGGGCCGGATGCCGTGCACGCCCACGTGCGCAGCGCCGAAGGTGACCTGCGAGCGGCCGGCAAGCTCACCGGCATCCTCGACTACGCCGAAGGCGATGAGGTCGCCGCGCGCGACATCGAGCTCGTGGCGGTCCCCAAGCCCACGGCCTGACCCACCCGACCCTGACCCACCCCGCCCACATAGTTCCCGACTTCGTGCGACTTGCGTGCGGTCTTTCCGGCCAAAAGCCCGTGAAACCGCACCGAAGTCGCACGAAGTCGCGTTCAGATGGAGTCAGGCGGGGGCTGCGTCCGGGGCGACGGCGTACCCGGGTCGGGTGACCGAGCGCAGCCCCGTGGGGCGCACCGCGAACCACGGCACGTCCCACCCGCTGAGCGCCAGCTGTGCGTCGACGACGACGTCACGCCGCAGGTGAGTGACCCGGCCGCTGCCGGGATCGTAGACGTCGAGCATGCGGTCACCGTCCCCCGGGAGGATGAGCACGACGTGTCGGGGCAGCGTGGCGTTGCCGACGTACAGCAGCGCCGGTTCACCCTCGGCGACGACCTCGACGAGGGTGTCGAACGCCAGGACCCGGTCGGTCCGGGAGTCGGCGCGCAGGACGTCGGTCGTGTAGTGCGTGCCGCGGCGAGCAGCCCCGAACTCGAGCTCGCGACGGGCCCCCCACGGCGGCGTGCCGAGTTGGCGGGGCCAGGGGACGTTGAGCCGACCGGATCCGGGGAACAGGCTGTTGGTTCGCCGCATGACGATGCGTTCGTAGGCGGCGAACCGCTCCCCCGGTGTGGCCCCCTGCGGAGAACCCGGCGGATTGGGAAGACCGGTGCGCACCCACGAGGCGAAGTGGGGGTCGACGTGCATGCGGGCCACAGTGAGGCAGGCCGAGCCACACGTCACGGGGGACTGCTGGACGGGGCCGGTGTCTCCGGCACGCAGTCGATAGGGCATCACCACTCCCCCATCGTGTCGGCCCCGGGGTCAGCGCGCCAGCACCGACCGTGGGGCGGGCGGGTGGGGCGGGTCCGCCCTCGTGCTGCTCGTCGTCAAGCTCGCGAACCTCGTTCCCGAGGGCGGGCGGTCAAGCTGATTCGCGCTCGATGAGGTCGACGTGCTGGACGATGCCGCGACCGTCCGGGGTGCTCGGGGCGGGCTCGGACTCGACGTCGTCGACCTCGTGGCCGAGCTGGCGCAGCAGCAACCGGGCCATCAGCCGTCCCTGGTTCTCGGTGCGCTGGCGGATGGTCGTCAGGCTGGGTTCGGCCATGCTCGCCAGCTCGATGTCGTCGAACC
>NZ_DAORSO010000282.1:0-1935 GCF_035443565.1 Ornithinibacter sp.
TAGGTCACCGGAGGTACGCGGGTCAGGGGGAGCGGAGCAGTTCCCAGTGAAGGGCGTCGACGGCCTTTCCGCCGGGCAGCACGTCGGCAGCGGTCTCGCGCCCCCAGATGGTGAACCCCAACCGGTCGAGCACGGCGTTGCTGGCCACGTTGTCCTCGGCGGTCTGGGCCACGAGCCGGCGCATGCCGAGCCCGCCATCGCTCCGGGGCGTGAACGCGTGCTCGACCACCGCCTGCGCGGCAGCGGTCGCGACCCCGCGACCGCGTGCACTGGGCAGCACCTGGTAGCCCAGCTCGGCGGTGTCGTCCTCGAGGGTGCCCTCGGTGACGAACACGAGCACCTCACCCAGTGCGGCATCCGACTCGGCGTCGGCGATGCACCAGCTCTGGGCCACGCCGAGCGACATCCGCTCGCGTCGCACGAGCAGCCACTCGGGAAAGGTGTCGGCGTCGAGCACGCCCCGCGCAGGCATGTAGTGCGCCGGCTGGTCGCGGCCCTCGAGGTGGGTGACGTCGTCATCGCTCCACGGGCGCAGCAGGATGCCGTTGCCCCCGTCGGCGGTGAGCAGCGGTGGGTCGGCCCACGGGGTCCGGGGGTCCATGACGTCGTCGGCGCCCAGGCTGCCCCGCCACATGTCGATCGCGGTGCCGCCCGCAGGGTCGACCGAGGCCTGGGGGGTGGTGCCGTGGTGGGTGAAACCGCACGCCCACGCCACCCGCCACGACGCGAAGTTGCCGCGCTCGGCCTCCCAGTGCATCCGGACCCCGCCCTGCTCGAACCACCACCGGCAGACCAGGCGCAGGGCACCGGCCATCAGGCCCTGGCCCCGCCCGTCGGGGTGCAGCCCGTAGCCGATGCTGGCCGCGCCCCCCGCGATGGGGCGCACGTCGATGGTGCCGAGAAAGCGCGCCTGCGGGTCCGCGGCATCCGAGATCGCCCAGAGCCGGTTGCCGTCCTCGGCCATCCAGCCGGACTCGATGATCGCGAGGAACTCGCGGGCCTGCTCCAACGCATAGGGGCGCGGAACGGTGGTCCACCGGACGCTCTCGGGGTCGATGGACTGCTCGACGATGGCCTCGGCATCGTCGGGGCGGTGGGCGCGAAGGCGCACCACACCATCGGTGAGCTCGGGCACGCACCCGGGGAACGGCATCCTCGTCATGCCCCCCACCCAACCATCCGACTCCTCCCCGGGGAACCGCATTTTGTGCTGCGTCGTTGGCCTGACCGGTGAGTCGGACACGGGTCCGGCGGCCGTCCGCCTGCTCGACTACCCTAGGCAGGTCCACCCCGTGGTGGTCACTGCCGCACGTCCGCTGCCTGAGGAGTCCCCTGCCGTGAAGATCGTCGAGAAGCTGTTGCGCGCCGGTGAAGGCCGCATCCTCAAGAAGCTCGACAACCTCGCGGCCCAGGTCAACGCGATCGAGGAGGACTTCGAGAAGCTGACCGACGCCGAGCTGCGGGCCGAGACGGACGTCTTCAAGAAGCGCCTCGCTGACGGTGAGACCCTCGACGACATCCTGCCCGAGGCGTTCGCCGCGGTGCGCGAGGCCAGCAAGCGCACGCTCGGCAAGCGGCACTTCGACGTGCAGATCATGGGTGGCGCGGCGCTGCACATGGGCAACGTCGCCGAGATGCGCACCGGTGAGGGCAAGACGCTCGTCGCGACCCTGCCGTCCTACCTCAACGCCCTGACCGGCAAGGGCGTGCACGTCATCACCGTCAACGACTACCTCGCGGAGTACCAGTCCGAGCTCATGGGGCGCGTGCACCGCTTCCTCGGCCTCGAGACCGGCTGCATCCTCGCGTCGATGACGCCCGAGCAGCGGCGCGCCGAGTACGCCAAGGACATCACCTACGGCACGAACAACGAGTTCGGGTTCGACTACCTGCGCGACAACATGGCCTGGTCGGTCGACGAGCTCGTGCAGCGCG
>NZ_DAORSO010000283.1:0-1933 GCF_035443565.1 Ornithinibacter sp.
TCCGGCCAGGTCAGCGCCGCCCAGGCGCCGATGGCGATGGCGGCGAGGACCGGCAGGGTCTGCGGGGGCAGCGGCCGCTCGGGCCAGAGGTTGCCGAGCGGGCCGGGGCCGCCCGGGCCCTTCGGGGCGTAGGGGTTCACCGGGACGTGGACGACCTGGCCGGGGGTGGCCTGCGGGGACGCGGCTGCGGCGGCGGTCGGGGCGGCGTCCCCCGGGTGACCTGTTGGTCGATCTGGGGTCAGCGTGCTCATGGTGCGCTCCTGGGTCAGGTGGGTGGGTCGGTCGGTGGTGGGTGCGACGGGCAGTCGGGCCCGCAGCAGCGCGCCGGTCTGTCCCGGCTCGGGCGCGATCGCGCTGATGGTGCCGCCGTGCAGGTCGCACACCCAGCGGGCGATGGCCAGGCCGAGGCCGGTACCGCCGCCGGAGTCGTCGCCGGAGCCGAAGCGGTCGAAGACGCGCTCCAGCCAGTCGGCCGGGATGCCGGGGCCCTCGTCGCGCACGTCGAGGCACCACGTGGAGTCATCGAGCAGCCGCGCGGTGACGACGACCTCGCCGTCGGCCGGGCTGTGGCGCACGGCGTTGTCGAGCAGGTTCGCGACGAGCTGGGCCAGTCGCGCCCGGTCGGCCGTCACCGTGAGGTCCGCTGGCACGACGTCGTGACGCACGCGTCCGGGGCGAGCGCCCACGCGAGCCTCGTCCACGGCATCCGAGAGAAGGTCCGCGACCCTGACCTGCGTGAGGTTCAGAGAGGTGACCCCGGCGTCGATGCGCGAGAGGTCGAGCAGGTCCGCGACGAGGGTGCTGAGGCGCTCGGACTGGTGCAGCGCGCCGCGCAGGGCCTGGTCGTCGGGGGTGACGACGCCGTCGACGAGGTTCTCGAGCAGGGCGCGCTGGGCGGTGAGGGGGGTGCGCAGCTCGTGCGACACCGTGGCCACGAGCTGGCGGCGCTGGGTGTCGGCGGAGGCCAGATCCGCGGCCATGGCGTTGAAGGCCCGCGCCAGCTCCCCGACCTCGTCGGAGGAGGATGCCGTGACGCGCTGTCCGTAGTCGCCTCCCGCCATGCGCCCCGCGGCCGACGTCATCTCGCGCAGCGGTGAGGTCATGCCGCGCGCGAGCCACTGGGTGACCGCGAGGGCGGCGACCACGGTGACGGGGACGCTGATCCACCACGGCACCTGACCGGCATCCGCCACCCGCTCGACGACGACGGCCACGACGATGCTGACGGCGACGAGCAGGCCGAGCTTGACCTTGAGCGAGGTGATGCCGTCGAGCGGGCGGGCGGTGTTCACGGGGTGGCCTCGAGGGCGTACCCGACGCCGTGCACGGTGCGCACGCGGTCGGCGCCGATCTTGGCGCGCAGGGCCTTGACGTGGCTGTCGAGGGTGCGGGTGCCCGAGGCGTCGGCCCAGCCCCAGACCTCGCGCATCAGGGCGTCGCGGGAGCGGACCACCCCGGGTTCGGCGGCCAGGGCGCACAGCAGGTCGAACTCCAGCGGGGTCAGGTGCACCTCGGCGTCTCCGGCGGTGACGCGCCGGGTGGCGACGTCGATGCGCAGGCCCTGCACGTCGAGGTGGGCCGGGCGGCTGGCTGCGAGCTCGGCGGCCCGCTCGACACGGCGCAGCAGGGTGCGCACCCGGGCGACGACCTCGCGCATCGAGAACGGCTTGGTCACGTAGTCGTCGGCGCCGACCCCGAGACCGACGAGCAGGTCGGTCTCGTCGGTGCGGGCGGTGAGCATGAGCACCGGCACCGGGCGGATGGCCTGGATGCGGCGACACACCTCGAGGCCGTCGAACCCGGGCAGCATGACGTCGAGGACGACGAGGTCTTGGCTGGTGGTGGTGAACGCGTCGACGGCGCCGGGGCCGTCGAAGGCCTGCGTGACGTGGAAGCCCTCGGCGCGCAGCCGGTCGGTGACGGCCTGGTTGAT
>NZ_DAORSO010000284.1:0-1922 GCF_035443565.1 Ornithinibacter sp.
CGGCTAATTCATGGAATCAGCAGCACTTCTTACAGTTTTGAGTGCATCTCGACAACTTCTTACAGTTTTGAGTGCATCTCGACATTCTTCCAAGATTCAGTGCATCTCGACAATTGTCGAGGCGCAGCCAAGATGACACGACCGTCTGCGGGGCATTTTGCACAATCGCGCGGCTACGTCGAGGTTGTGCAAAGTAGGGTCGGTGACTGAGGTGGCCCCCGTCGTTTTCGTTTCCGTCGGGATGCGCGCCTCTTGAGAGTGCGCTGTTCCCGCAGATGCCTCTCCGGGGGCGCATCAGTTCCAGCTGGTGCGCCCCGCGCAAATATCGAGGTGCAGCGAAGACTGCACGACCTCGTTGCGGGTTACTGGCTCATCGAACTTGACCGGGCACCTCGCTGATCGCAGCTGAGGCTCGTCGGTGTTGACGAGTACAGGCCCAGCGTATGGCGCGGCGGTGGTGCTCGACGTTGCGGTAGCCGAACGCGTTGCGTCCTGTGTGCTTCGCGAGGCGGTTGTAGCCCTCGGATCGGGCGTTGGAGTAGTTGGTGGTGATCGCGGCCTCGATCGCTGGCCACCACTGTTCGATGGTCGCGGCGAAGCGGTGGACCTCGGGTGAGGATGAGGCGGCTGCTTGCTCGTACAGGCGCCAGAGCCGGGCCCGGATGAGGGCCCGTTCGGGGTTGGTCCCGGACAGCGCCAACAGCGCGCGGAGGTTCTCTTTGACGGTGTACGCGTGCAGGATCTCGATGCCGGGGTCGCCGGCATCGATCAGGTTGTTCCACACCTTGACGAACGCGGCATCGTCCAGGCGCTCATGAGCGATGAGCAGCTTGCGGCGGCCGGCCCACTCCGGGTCACGCCTACGACCACGGCGGCCACGCACCTCACGCGTGGCGCGCTGGCGGACCTCGGTGACCATGTCGTTCGCGAGCCGCACCAGGTGGAAACGATCGGCGACGACGACCGCGTGGGGCAGGGCGTCGGTGACCGCGCGCAGGTAGGACGCGGACAGGTCGATCGTGACATGGGTGATCCCGGCCCGCCACGAATCCGGCTGTTCCGCAATCCACTCGGCGACCTTGGCCGCGGTCCGACCGTCAATGTGAGCCAACAGGCCTCCGGTGCCGGCGGCGTCGACGATCCCGGTGTGCCACCGGTCCGCGACCACGACCCAGCGCCCCGTGTCGGGGTCGCGGCCCCACTTCGGCTTCCCACGGCGGGTCTCATCGATGCCGAGCACCTTCACCGGCGGCAGCGGCTGCGCCAGGACCGGGTCGGCGTGCGCGACGAACGCGGCGTGCGCCACCGGCCAGGACATCCCGTAGTAGTCCGCGCCGGCACTGACGCAGGAGAACCGGTTCGCGATCCCGGCACCACACTCCGTGCGCAGCCTCGTGGTCAGCCTGGCCCTGGCCGGGACCGCCGGCAACGACTCGGTGAACGAGGCTCGAGGGCACGCGGCCTCCATGCACCGCCACCGCCGCTTGTGCCACACCAGGCGCACCGGGGCCTGCCCGTAGGGCACATCCCGCGGCCGGGTCATGGCGTGGCCCTTCACCGAGGTCGACAGCACCCCACACTGCGGGCACCCCGCCGCGCTCTCGTCGTCGGTGAGCACATGCACCACCCGGGCACCATCGTCGTCGAGCTCGACCTGCTGCACAGCCAGGCCCTCCAACCCCAGGAGCAGTGTCGCGTGCTGCCCTGTCGTGTCCTCCCACTCTGCCTGAACTTGCGTACGCTGAACCAAGCCCGTGACCTCACCTTCGTGACCATGAACTGCCTTGACAACAGCCATGATCACCGAGGTCACGGGCCCTACCGCGTCACCACGCAGGGCACCCGTGCCCGGTCAAGTTCGAAGAGCCGGGTTACTTCGCGCGATCGGTCGACCCGGGCGACTTGGTGCAAGATCCGCTGGG
>NZ_DAORSO010000285.1:0-1914 GCF_035443565.1 Ornithinibacter sp.
CTGCTCAGCGTGCCGCTCGACGGGGTCACCGGCACGGCGGCCAGCGGTGAGACGTCAGCCCTGGTCGAGGGGGCGGATGCCCTGCGGGCGAGCATCGATGAGACCCTGGTCCCCGCCGGATTGTCGGCCAACGTCGGAGGGCCGGGTGGCCTCATCGCCGACTTCGCCGAAGCGTTCGCCGGCATCGACGGCATCCTGCTCGCCGTGGCCCTCAGCGTGGTGCTCGTCATCCTGCTCATCGTCTACCGCAGCCCGATCCTGCCGTTCGCCGTGCTGCTGAGCGCCGTGTTCGGGTTGAGCGCCGCGTCGTTGGTCGTCTACCAGCTCGCGGTCAACGACGTCATCACGCTGTCGGGGCAGTCGCAGGGCATCCTGTTCATCCTCGTCGTGGGGGCCGCGACCGACTACGCGCTGCTCCTCGTCAGCCGCTTCAAGGAGGCCCTGCACGACGAGGCCAGTTCCTGGGTCGCCCTCAAGCGGGCCTGGTTCGGAGCGGTCGAACCGATCGTCGCCTCGGCCGCCACGGTGATCCTCGGTCTGCTCTGCCTGCTGCTCGCCGAGCTGCGCAGCACGTCGGGGCTCGGGCCGGTCGGTGCGCTGGGGATCGCCGGCGCCATGCTCGCCTCATTGACCTTCCTGCCCGCCGTGCTGCTGCTCTTCGGCCGCAAGGTCTTCTGGCCGTTCGTGCCCAAGCTCGACCACGTGCACGCCGAGGACGTCGTCGGCACCCGGGGGGTCTGGGGCCGGGTGGCCGATCTGGTCGGGAAGCACCCGCGGCGCACGTGGGTGCTCACGCTGGCCGCGCTGCTCGCGGCGGCGGCCTTTGCCCCGACTTTCACGGCGAGCGGGTCAACCATCGAGGAGACCTTCCTCGACGACACCGACGCGATCGTCGCGCAGCGGGTCATCGGCGAACACTTCCCGGCAGGCTCGGCCACCCCGGTGCAGGTCGTCGTGCCGCAGGCCGATGCCGAGGCCGCGCTCGCGGTGGTCACCGCCGATGACGGGGTCGAGAGCGCGTTCATCGGGATGGTCCCGCCGATGCCGGGGGCACCCGCCGTTCCGCCCCCGGTCGTCGACGGGACCGTCCTCATCCAGGCGACGACCACGGCGGCCTCGGACACCGCGGACGCACGCGACACCGTGGAGCGACTGCGCTCCGACCTCGACGAGGTGTCGAGCCAGGCGCTCGTCGGTGGCAACGCCGCCACGAACCTCGACGTCCTCGACGCGAGCGCCCGTGACCTCAAGGTGCTCGTGCCGACGATCCTCCTCGTCATCTTCCTCGTCCTGTCCCTGCTGCTGCGCTCCATCGTCGCGCCGCTGCTGCTCGTCGCGGCCAACCTCGTCTCCTTCGCGGCGACCATCGGTATCGCCGCCCTGGTCTTCGAGCACGGCTTCGGCTTCACGGGGGGAGACCCCGCGATCCCGCTCTACGGGTTCGTGTTCCTCGTGGCGCTCGGCATCGACTACTCGATCTTCCTCATGACCCGCGTCCGTGAGGAGGCCACGGTCAGGGGGACGCGACCCGGCATCCTCGTCGGCCTCGCCGTGACGGGAGGCGTGATCACGAGCGCTGGCATCGTGCTGGCGGCGACGTTCTCGGCCCTGGCCGTGCTGCCGCTCGTCTTCCTCGTGCAGATCGCGTTCATCGTCGCCTTCGGCGTGCTGCTCGACACCTTCGTCGTCCGTTCCCTGCTGGTGCCTGCCGCGGCCTACGACCTCGGCCCGCCGGTCTGGTGGCCGAAGTTCCTGAGAGCCGATCTCAGGAAGGACGAGGAACTTTCGCCAATCCGCTGACAGCGGTGGTGATCGAGAGGATCGTGACGGGGCGTGAGGTAGCTCACAGCCCGACGTAGGGCCGGGTTGGGGCGAGGTGGCCTCACTGGAGGACGTCATGCGCGCTCGTCGATC
>NZ_DAORSO010000286.1:0-1910 GCF_035443565.1 Ornithinibacter sp.
GGTAGTACGCGGCCAGGGCGTAGCTGAAGCTCGGGCAGGACACCTCGACGACCTCGGCACCGGCGTCGACGAGGTGCTGCACGGCCTCGTCGAAGCGGGCCTGCACCCCCGCCTGGAAGCCGTCGCCGGTCAGTTCGCGGATGATGCCGATCTTCATGCCGGAGACGTCGGCGCGGCGGGCGGCCTCGACGACGGGCGGCACCGGGGCGTTGATCGACGTGGAGTCGAGCGGGTCGTGCCCACCGATGACCTCGTGGAGCAGGGCGGCATCGAGCACGGTGCGGGTGCACGGGCCGGCCTGGTCGAGCGAGGACGCGAGCGCCACGAGGCCGTAGCGCGAGACCCCGCCGTAGGTCGGCTTGGTCCCGACCGTGCCGGTGACGGCTGCGGGCTGGCGGATCGAGCCACCGGTGTCGGTGCCGATGGCCAGCGGCGCCTGGAACGAGGCGACGACCGAGCTCGAGCCACCGCCGGAGCCGCCGGGGATCCGCTCGAGGTCCCACGGGTTGTGGCTCGGGCCGTAGGCGCTGTGCTCGGTCGAGGAGCCCATGGCGAACTCGTCCATGTTCGTCTTGCCGAGGATGGGCATGCCGGCCTCGCGAAGGCGCGTCACCAGGGTCGCGTCGTACGGCGGCACCCAGCCCTGGAGGATCTTGGACCCGCACGTCGTCGGCAGGCCGCGGGTGGTCATGACGTCCTTGACGGCGATCGGCACCCCCGCCATGGCGTGCAGCGACTCACCCGCGGCGCGCCGGCGGTCGACCTCGTCGGCCTGGGCCAGGGCGCCCTCCGCGTCCACGTGCAGGTAGGAGTGCACGGCGCCGTCGACGGCCGCGGTGCGGTCGAGGTGCGCCTGGGTCACCTCGCGCGCCGACACGCTCCCCTGTGCGAGGAGGTCGGCGAGGTCGGCAGCAGTGGACCGGGTCAGGTCGGTGGTCACGTCGTGGTTCCTCTGGGGTGCGGGGCGCGGTGGTGAACGGCGAGCGGATGCCGTGTGGCCGGCATCCGGTGGAGTGTGGCGGTCAGGTGGTGCACGGGGTGGGCGTGCGCGTCACTCGACGTCGAGGATGCGCGGCACGGCGAAGCGCTGCTGCTCGGACTCGGGCGCCCCGGAGAGCGCGTCCTGCGGGCTGAGCGAGGGCCGCACGACGTCGGGGCGGGTCACGTTGACGATCGGCATGGGGTGGCTCATCGGCTCGACGTCGGCGATCGGTGCCTGCTGCACGGTCGCCACCGCCTCGAGGATGACCCCGAGCTCGCCGACCATGCGGTCGAGCTCGGCGTCGGAGAGGTCGATGCGGGCGAGTCCGGCGAGGTGCGCCACGTCGTCACGGGTGAGGTCGGCCATGCGGGCCAGTCTATGGGCCCGCCGCCGGGCTGCGAGACTGGGCCGGTGCTCACGGACACCGCCTCGACACAGCTCGTGCTCGATCTCGTCGGCGTGTTCGTGTTCGCGCTCACCGGCGCCATCGTCGGCGTGCGGCGGGGCCTGGACGTCTTCGGCGTGCTCGTGCTCGGCTGGATCGCCGGGCTGGGCGGAGGCATCATCCGCGACGTCTTCCTCGGCATCACCCCGCCGGTGGCGGTGAGCGACTGGCGCCTGCTCGCGGCCGCGGTGGTCGCAGGGCTGGCCGTCTTCCTCCTCCACGGGACGTGGCAGGAGGTCGCCGAGCGCCATCCGGACGCGCGTCTGGGCAGGGTCTCGTTCACCGTGCGTCTGTTGGATGCCGCGGGGCTGGCAGTGTTCGCCGTCAGCGGGGCCCTCGTGGCCCTCGACGCCCAGGCGGGAGCGCTGGCAGCCACGCTCATCGGGGGCATCACCGGGATCGGCGGAGGCCTCTTGCGGGACGTGCTGACCGGGCAGGTGCCCGAGGTGCTGCGGCGAGAGCTGTATGCCGTGCCGGCCCTTG
>NZ_DAORSO010000287.1:0-1910 GCF_035443565.1 Ornithinibacter sp.
GGTAGTACGCGGCCAGGGCGTAGCTGAAGCTCGGGCAGGACACCTCGACGACCTCTGCCCCGGCGTCGACGAGGTGCTGGACGGCCTCGTCGAAACGCGCCTGCACCCCCGCCTGGAACCCGTCGCCGGTCAGTTCGCGGATGATGCCGATCTTCATGCCGGCGACGTCGGCGCGGCGGGCGGCCTCGACGACGGGCGGCACCGGGGCGTCGATCGACGTCGAGTCGAGGGGGTCGTGCCCACCGATGACCTCGTGGAGCAGGGCGGCGTCGAGCACCGTGCGGGTGCACGGGCCGGCCTGGTCGAGCGAGGACGCGAGCGCCACGAGCCCGTAGCGCGAGACCCCGCCGTAGGTCGGCTTGGTCCCGACGGTGCCGGTGACGGCTGCGGGCTGGCGGATCGAGCCACCGGTGTCGGTGCCGATCGCCAGCGGTGCCTGGAACGAGGCGACGACCGAGCTCGACCCACCGCCAGAACCGCCGGGGATGCGCGAGAGGTCCCACGGGTTGTGGCTCGGGCCGTAGGCGCTGTGTTCGGTCGAGGAGCCCATGGCGAACTCGTCCATGTTCGTCTTGCCGAGGATGGGCATGCCGGCCTCGCGCAGGCGCGTCACGAGGGTCGCGTCGTACGGCGGCACCCAGCCCTGGAGGATCTTGGAGCCACACGTCGTCGGCAGGCCGCGGGTCGTCATGACGTCCTTGACGGCGATCGGCACACCGGCCATCGCGTGCAGCGACTCCCCCGCGGCGCGACGGCGGTCGACCTCGTCGGCCTGGGCGAGGGCACCGTCCGCGTCGACGTGCAGGTAGGAGTGCACGGCGCCGTCGACGGCCGCGGTGCGGTCCAGGTGCGCCTGGGTCACCTCGCGCGCCGACACGCTCCCCTGCGCGAGGAGGTCGGCGAGGTCGGCAGCAGTGGACCGGGTCAGGTCGGTGGTCACGTCGTGGTTCCTCTGGGGTGCGGGGCGCGGTGGTGAACGGCGAGCGGATGCCGTGTGGCCGGCATCCGGTGGAGTGTGGCGGTCAGGTGGTGCACGGGGTGGGCGTGCGCGTCACTCGACGTCGAGGATGCGCGGCACGGCGAAGCGCTGCTGCTCGGACTCGGGCGCCCCGGAGAGCGCGTCCTGCGGGCTGAGCGAGGGCCGCACGACGTCGGGGCGGGTCACGTTGACGATCGGCATGGGGTGGCTCATCGGCTCGACGTCGGCGATCGGTGCCTGCTGCACGGTCGCCACCGCCTCGAGGATGACCCCGAGCTCGCCGACCATGCGGTCGAGCTCGGCGTCGGAGAGGTCGATGCGGGCGAGTCCGGCGAGGTGCGCCACGTCGTCACGGGTGAGGTCGGCCATGCGGGCCAGTCTATGGGCCCGCCGCCGGGCTGCGAGACTGGGCCGGTGCTCACGGACACCGCCTCGACACAGCTCGTGCTCGACCTCGTCGGCGTGTTCGTCTTCGCGCTCACCGGCGCCATCGTCGGCGTGCGCCGGGGCCTGGACGTCTTCGGGGTGCTCGTGCTGGGCTGGATCGCCGGGTTGGGTGGAGGGATCATCCGCGACGTCTTCCTGGGCATCACCCCGCCGGTGGCGGTCAGCGACTGGCGCCTGCTCGCGGCCGCGGTGGTCGCGGGGCTGGCCGTCTTCCTCCTCCACGGGACGTGGCAGGAGGTCGCGCAGCGACACCCGGACGCGCGGCTGGGCAGGGTCTCGTTCACCGTGCGGCTGCTGGATGCCGCGGGGCTGGCGGTGTTCGCCGTCAGCGGCGCCCTCGTGGCGCTGGACGCCCAGGCGGGCGCGCTGGCAGCCACGCTCATCGGGGGCATCACCGGGATCGGCGGCGGCCTGCTGCGGGACGTGCTCACCGGGCAGGTGCCCGAGGTGCTGCGGCGAGAGCTGTATGCCGTGCCGGCCCTTG
>NZ_DAORSO010000288.1:0-1905 GCF_035443565.1 Ornithinibacter sp.
CCGGTGAGTCGTGACCAAGGAGTGCCACCGCACCATGTCGAGCGCCCAGGCCCGTACCCGCGAGGACGTCCTCGCCCCGATCGCTGAAGCGTTCGAGGAGGCGGTACCGGACGGCGGGGGAGCCGAATTCGTCACGCGCTACTTCCGCTACGTGCCCCTCGACGAGCTCACGTCGCGCACCCCCGACATCTATGCCGGCGCGGCGGCCAGCCACCTCGCCCTGGCGCGCGACCGGCATCCCGGCGTGGCGAACGTGCGGGTCTACAACCCGACGACCGAGGTCGACGGCTGGTCCAACGCCCGAACCGTCATCCAGATCGTCACCGACGACATGCCCTTCCTGGTCGATTCCGTCACCGGCGCCCTCGTCGGCGCGGGCATCGACATCCACCTCATCGTCCACCCGCAGCTCATCGTGAGCCGCGACGCCGTCGGCCGCCTCGAGGCGGTGCTGGACCGCGACGCCACCGGCAAGGTCGCCAAGGGTGCTGTCGGCGAGGTCGCCGAGTCCTGGATGCTGCTCGCCGTCGACCGCGAGAGCGACGAGGCGCGAAGGAACGAGCTCGAGCGCACCGTGCGCCACGTCCTCGAGGACGTTCGCCAGGCCGTCGAGGACTGGCCGAAGATGCGCACCAAGGCCCTCGTCGTCGCCGCCGAGCTCGAGGGCGCCCCGCCCGAGGGCATCGACGCCGACGAGACGGCGCTCGCGATCAGGTTCCTGCGCTGGATGGCCGACAACCACTTCACCTTCCTGGGTTACCGCGACTACACCCTGCGCCAGACCGAGGCCGGCGAGGTCATCGAACCCGTCACCGGTTCGGGCCTGGGCCTGCTGCGCTCCGACCCGCCGCTGGGCAAGGCACCGGAGGTGCTGAGCGCCGAGGCGTCGGCCAAGGCCCACGAGGCCAACATCCTCGTGCTGACCAAGGCCAACTCGCGCTCGACCGTGCACCGCGTGGCCCACCTCGACTACGTCGGGGTCAAGGCCTACACCGACGACGGCACCGTGGTCGGCGAGCGCCGCTTCCTCGGCCTCTACGCCTCCACGGCCTACACCGAGTCGGTGCTGCGGGTGCCGCTCGTCGCCGAGAAGGTGCAGGGCGTGCTCGACCGCTCCGGCGTGGCCCACGACAGCCACACCGGCAAGGACCTCCTCGGTGTCCTCGAGAGCTACCCGCGCGACGAGCTGATCCAGGCCAGCGTCGAGCAGCTCTACGAGACGACGATGGCCGTCACCCAGCTGCAGGAGCGGCGCCGCACCAAGCTGTTCATCCGCGAGGACGACTTCGGCCGCTTCGTCTCGTGCCTGGTCTACATCCCGCGTGACCGCTACAACACGGCCGTTCGCATGAAGATGGCCGACCTGCTCAAGGACACCTTCGGCGGGGAGTCCGTCGAGTTCTCCGCGCGCGTCAGCGAGTCGGCCCTGTCCCGGTTGCAGTTCGTCGTGCGCGTCGAGCGTGGCAAGCGGATCCGCCGTCTCGACCGCGCCGAGCAGGACCTCCTCGAGCAGCGCCTCGTCGAGGTCAGCCGCACGTGGACCGACCGCCTCGGTGACGCGCTGCGCGCGGAGCACGGCGAGGAGGAGGGCGACCGGCTGCTCGACCGTTTCGGTCGGGCGTTCCCGACCGCCTACGAGGAGACCTTCACGGTGCGTCAGGGCGTGGCCGACCTCGCCCACCTCGACCGGCTCGGTGAGGGCATCGGCACCAGCGTCGCCCTCTACCGGCCGTCGGACGCGCCCGACACCATCCGACGCTTCAAGCTCTTCCGGGTCGACCCGCTCTCGCTGACCGATGTCCTGCCGATCTTCACCCACATGGGTGTCGAGGTCGTCGACGAGAACCCGTTCGAGATCTCGCGGGCCGACGGGGTGCGCCTGCACGTCTACGACTTCGGCCTGCG
>NZ_DAORSO010000289.1:0-1883 GCF_035443565.1 Ornithinibacter sp.
CGCTCATCGGGGGTCTCCTGCGGGGCGTTCGGTGATGACGACCTGACCGTCGGCCTGCCGGGTCGCGGTGAGGTGGGTCAGCCAGCGGGCGTCGTCGCGCTCGGGGAAGTCCGAGCGCACGTGCCCGCCGCGGGTCTCCTCGCGCAGGTGCGCGACGTGCGAGAGCACCTGTCCCAGGTGCAGCAGGTTGGTCGTCTCCCAGGTGAGCGGCCCGGGTTCGGCCTCCGTGGTCGGTTGGGCCGCGAGCGCCGCGAGGGCGACCTGCGCACCGGCGGTCGACTCGCCCGAGCGCACCGGCCCCGAGCCCAGCGTCATGGCGCGCTGCACCTCGATGCGCCGCGAGGCGTCGAGCACGGCGTCGGTGTCCCCCTCCAGTGACCCACCGGCGGCCGCAGGGGCAGCGACGGAACGCTGTGGCAGGTCACCGGAGCTGAACCGCGCCGCGATGTCGTCGGCGATCCGGTGGGCGAAGACCAGCCCCTCGAGCAGGGAGTTGGAGGCCAGGCGGTTGGCGCCGTGCACGCCGGTGCACGAGCACTCGCCGCAGGCGTAGAGCCCGTCGAGCGACGTGCGCCCGAGCAGGTCGGTCTCGACGCCACCTGAGGCGTAGTGCTGCGCCGGGGCGACGGGTAGCAGGTCAACGGCCGGGTCGAACCCGAGCTCACGGCAGCGGGCGACGATCGACGGGAACCGCTGCTCCAGGAACGCCCCGCCGAGGTGTCGTGCGTCGAGCCAGACGTGGTCGACCCCCTGGTCACGCATGACGTCGAGGATCGCGCGCGCGACGACGTCACGCGGCGCGAGGTCCTCGAGCGGATGCCGTCCGGCCATGATCCGTGTCCCGTCACCGTCGACGAGGAAGGCGCCCTCGCCCCGCAGTGCCTCGGAGATGAGCGGCTGCTGCCCGGTCGACCCCTCACCGAGGAAGAGCACCGTGGGGTGGAACTGGACGAACTCGAGGTCGGTGACGGCCGCCCCGGCGCGCAGGGCTGCGGCCATCCCGTCGCCGGTCGCGACCGGCGGGTTGGTCGTCGAGGCGTAGATCTGCCCGAGGCCCCCGGTCGCGAGCACGACGGCCCGGCCCGCGGCCGCGCCGACCCCGTCGACCTGGCCCTCGCCGATGACGTGCAGGGTCACCCCGCACACGGCGCCGTCGGCGGCGGTGAGCAGGTCGACGACGAGCGCGTGCTCGATGACCTCGATGCCCGGGTCGTCGAGCACCCGGTGCAGCGCGGCGATGAGTGCGCGGGAGATCTCGGCACCAGTCGCATCACCGCCGGCGTGGGCGATGCGGTCGCGGTGGTGGCCACCCTCGCGGGTCAGCTTGATCTCACCGCCGGCGTCACGGTCGAACTCGGCCCCCAGGGCGACGAGTTCGTGCACCCGTTCGGGGCCCTCGGTGACCAGGGCCCGAACCGCCTCGACGTCGCACAGGCCGACCCCGGCGACCAACGTGTCGTCGAGGTGCTCCTGCGCGGTGTCGTCGGGGTCGAGCACGGCGGCGATCCCCCCTTGGGCCCACTGGGTCGAGCCCGCGGAGAGCACCGTCTTGGTCACGAGCAGCACCCGATCGACCTGTTCGCGCAGCCGCAGGGCGCACGTCAGACCGGCGATGCCGGAGCCGACGACGATGACGTCGGCGGACGTGGTCCATCCGGGGGCGGAAGCAGTGAGGCGACGGGGCAGCGTGAGGGGGGCGGACCGCATCCGAACTGCCCCTCAGACGTCCGCGCGGGCGTGCGGGACGTCCGAGAAGACGTCGAGCGCACCACCCCCCGGCCCGACGAGCACCGGGGTGTTGTCGATGAGGCGCGTGGTGCCGACGCGTGCGGCGACGGCGAGCAGGGCCTCGCCCCGGTACCACTCGGGCACGTCGGCGAGCG
>NZ_DAORSO010000290.1:0-1874 GCF_035443565.1 Ornithinibacter sp.
CCGCGGGTACGTCGTCGACGAGGTCGACATCTCCGAGCTCGAGAAGCTCGAGGGCTGCGTGACCTGCCTGTCGGTGCGGGTGCGCGGCTGACGCGTGTCCGGATGGTGCCCCGGGGTTGGCGGGATGCCGTTCGCGTGGCAGGCTGGCCCCGTGCGCATTGGACGCCTCCTCCTTCGCTGCCGCGGCGGGGCCTGAATCGGCCGCCCCTCGTCGCGGAGTTCGCTGTGCCCGGCTGAGCACCCGCACCGAGACGAAGGCGTGAACACCAGATGATCCACCCCCAGCAGCCCTCCGGGATGCCGATCCAGAAGTACGTGCCGTTCCAGGAGCAGATCCGCGTCGAGCTGCCCGACCGCACCTGGCCCGACCAGGTGATGACCAAGGCGCCGCGCTGGTGCGCGGTCGACCTGCGCGACGGCAACCAGGCCCTCATCGACCCGATGGACGCCGAGCGCAAGATGCGCATGTTCAAGCTGCTCGTGAAGATGGGCTACAAGGAGATCGAGGTCGGTTTCCCGAGCGCGAGCCAGACCGACTTCGACTTCTGCCGTGAGCTCATCGACGGCGGTCACATCCCCGATGACGTCACCATCCAGGTGCTGACGCAGTGCCGCGACCACCTGATCGAGCGCACCTTCGACGCGATCCGGGGTTGCAAGACGGCCATCGTGCACTTCTACAACTCGACCTCGGTGCTGCAGCGCCGGGTGGTGTTCGGCATGAGCGAGGAGGGCATCATCGACATCGCCCTCCAGGGTGCGCGGTTGTGCCGCAAGCTCGAGGAGACCGTGCCCGAGACCGACGTCTACTACGAGTACTCGCCCGAGTCCTACACCGGCACCGAGCTCGAGTTCGCCGTGCGCATCTGCAACGAGGTCATCGCCGTCATCGACCCGACGCCGGACCACAAGATCATCATCAACCTGCCGGCCACCGTCGAGATGGCCACCCCCAACGTCTACGCCGACTCCATCGAGTGGATGGTGCGTCACCTCGACCGCCGCGAGTCCGTCGTCGTCAGCCTGCACCCGCACAACGACCGCGGCGAGGGCGTGGCCGCGGCCGAGCTCGGCTACCTCGCCGGTGCCGACCGCATCGAGGGCTGCCTGTTCGGCAACGGGGAGCGCACCGGCAACGTCTGCCTGGTCACCCTGGGCATGAACCTGTTCAGCCAGGGCATCGACCCGCAGATCGACTTCTCCGACATGGCCGACGTGCGGCGCACCGTCGAGTACTGCACCCAGCTGCCGGTGCACGAGCGGCACCCGTGGGGTGGCGACCTCGTCTACACGGCCTTCTCCGGCTCGCACCAGGACGCCATCAAGAAGGGCTTCGAGGACATGGAGCGGCGCACCGTCGCCGCCGGCACCGACATCGACCACATCGACTGGGGGGTTCCCTACCTGCCGATCGACCCGCACGACATCGGCCGGTCCTACGAGGCCGTCGTGCGGGTCAACAGCCAGTCCGGCAAGGGTGGGGTGTCCTACCTGCTCAAGGCGGAGCACGGGCTGGACCTGCCGCGCCGTCTGCAGGTGGAGTTCAGCCACGTCGTGCAGCGCCGCACCGACGCCGAGGGCGGCGAGCTGTCGGCGTCCGAGATCTGGCAGATGTTCGCCGACGAGTACCTGCACGCCGAGCAGGTCGACGAGCGATGGGGCCGGTTCGCCCCGGTGCGCTCGACCCTCATCGGTGCCGATGACGGCATGGACCACATCGAGTCGGTCATCACCGACCACGGCAAGCAGGTCGAGATCTCCGGCACCGGCAACGGCCCGATCGCGGCGTTCATCGCGGCTCTCGCGCCGCTCGGCGTCGACGTGCGGGTGCTCGACTACCACGAGCACGCGCTGTCGGCCGGTGGTGACGCCCG
>NZ_DAORSO010000291.1:0-1870 GCF_035443565.1 Ornithinibacter sp.
CGACCGCTCGTGGAGTACGTCACACCGCAGCACGAGCGCCGCCCCACCACCGGTCGATCGCGCCGCTGGTCACGCTAGAGTCCGAAGCATGGCCATCAGCAAAGTCCTCATCGCCAACCGCGGTGAGATCGCCGTCCGCATCGCCCGCGCCTGCGCCGACCACGGGATCGCATCCGTGGCCGTCTACGCCGACCCCGACCGGGACGCCCTCCACGTCAAGGTCGCGGACGAGGCCTACGCCCTCGGGGGCACGACGCCCGGCGACTCCTACCTGCTGCAGGACAAGCTCATCGAGGTCGCCCACCAGGCGGGTGCGGATGCCGTTCACCCCGGCTACGGCTTCCTCGCCGAGAACGCCGGCTTCGCGCAGAAGGTCATCGACGCCGGTCTGGTGTGGATCGGGCCCGGCCCCGAGGCCATCGACAGCCTCGGCGACAAGGTCAAGGCACGCCACATCGCCCTCGCTGCCAACGCCCCCCTGGTTCCCGGCACGCCCGACCCGGTCGAGGGCCCCGACGAGGTCGTCGAGTTCGCGAAACAGCACGGGCTGCCCGTCGCCATCAAGGCCGCCTACGGCGGCGGTGGCCGAGGGCTGAAGGTCGCCCGTAACCTCGAGGAGATCCCCGAGCTGTTCGAGTCGGCGGTGCGCGAGGCCGTCACGGCCTTCGGTCGCGGCGAGTGCTTCGTCGAGCGCTTCCTGGACCACCCCCGCCACGTCGAGACGCAGTGCCTGGCGGACCAGCACGGCAACGTCGTCGTCGTCTCCACCCGCGACTGCTCCCTCCAGCGGCGCAACCAGAAGCTCGTCGAGGAGGCCCCGGCCCCGTTCGTCACCGACGAGCAGCACACCGAGCTCTTGCGGGCCTCCAAGGAGATCCTGCGCCGCGCCGGGTACGTCGGTGCCGGCACCTGCGAGTTCCTCGTCGGTCCGCAGGGCGACATCTCCTTCCTCGAGGTCAACACCCGCCTCCAGGTCGAGCACCCGGTCTCCGAGGAGGTCACCGGCATCGACCTGGTCCGCGAGCAGTTCCGCATCGCCGACGGCGAGGCCCTGACCTACCCCGACCCCGAGCCGCACGCGCACTCCATCGAGTTCCGCATCAACGGCGAGGATGCCGGTCGCGGCTTCCTCCCCGCCCCCGGCACCGTCACGACGATGCGCGTCCCGCAGGGCCCCGGGGTCCGCTGGGACTCCGGCCTGCTCGAGGGCGACACCGTGGCAGGCGCGTTCGACTCGATGATCGCCAAGCTCATCGTCACCGGTCGCACCCGCACCGAGGCCCTGGCCCGTGCCCGCCGCGCCCTCGACGAACTCGTCATCGAAGGCATGCCGACCGTCACGCCCTTCCACCGCGCAGTCGTCGCCGACCCGGCCTTCGCCCCGGCCGACCCGGACGAGAAGTTCACGATCCACACCCGCTGGATCGAGACCGAGTTCAACAACACGATCGAGGCCTACTCCGGCGGCTCCGCTGACGCCCCCGAGGCGCAGGAGCGCCAGAGCATCGTCGTCGAGGTGGGTGGCAAGCGGCTCGAGGTCTCCCTGCCCGGTGGCCTGTCCCTCGGTGGCGGCGCCGGCCACGGCGGGCCCGGCGCTCGCAAGAAGGCGCCGAAGCGGTCCACCGGCGCGAAGGCGGGTGCCGCGGCATCCGGCGACTCCCTCACCGCTCCGATGCAGGGCACGATCGTCAAGATCGCGGTCGAGGAGGGCGCCACCGTCGCCGCAGGTGACCTCATCGTGGTGCTCGAGGCGATGAAGATGGAGCAGCCGATCACCGCTCACCGGGCGGGCGTCGTCACCGGCCTGTCGGCCGAGGTCGGCGCCACGGTGTCCAACGGTGCCGTGCTCTGCGAGATCAAGGACGCCTGA
>NZ_DAORSO010000292.1:0-1868 GCF_035443565.1 Ornithinibacter sp.
CGCACGGGTGAGCTCGCGGCATCCTGGCCACGCCTTCGCTCCCGACTCGTCGTCGACTTCGGGGAGCCGGTCGTCCTCGACCTCCCCGACGGGCTGCCCGGCCGGGCCCGCCTCGACCTCGCGACCGAACAGATCCGCACCGCCCTCGTGGCGCACGTGCACGCCGCCTCCGCCCGCCACGGCATCCCGCTGCCGACGGACGTGCCGCCCGACCTCGTGGACTGATGCACCCCTGACGTGGGGGACAATGGTGGGATGAGTACCGAGGACCCGACCACCGCGACCGCCGACCCCGAAGCCGTCGAGCGAGCCCTGCGCGTCGGTCTCGAGGACTTCGAGCTCAGCGACGAGGACCGTGCGCTGCTCGACCGTGACGACGACGACTTCGAGGCCGAGGCCGAAGCGGGCCCGCTGCCGGTCGTCGCCGTGATCGGGCGCCCGAACGTCGGCAAGTCCACCCTCGTCAACCGCATCATCGGCAGGCGCGAGGCCGTCGTCGAGGACGTTCCCGGCGTGACCCGCGACCGCGTCGCCTACGACGCCGAGTGGCTCGGCCACCGCTTCACCCTCGTCGACACCGGCGGCTGGGCCATCGACGCCCGCGGCATCCACCTGCGGGTGGCCGAGCAGGCCGAGATCGCCGTCGACCTCGCTGACGTCGTGCTGTTCGTCGTCGACGCCACCGTGGGTGCCACCGACGACGACGAGAACTGCGTGCGCCTGCTGCGCCGCGCCGGCAAGCCCGTCGTGCTCATCGCGAACAAGGTCGACGACCAGCGCACCGAGGCCGACGCCGCGGCCCTGTGGAACCTGGGCCTCGGGCAGCCCTGGCCGGTCTCGGCGCTGCACGGGCGGGGGAGCGGTGACGCCCTCGACGCCCTGCTCGAGGTGCTGCCGGAGTTCTCCGCCATGGGTGGGGCCTACGAGCGCGGTGGCCCGCGGCGGGTGGCCCTGGTCGGCCGGCCCAACGTCGGCAAGTCCTCCCTGCTCAACAAGCTCGTGGGCCACCAGCGCGTCGTCGTCGATGACGTCGCGGGCACGACCCGCGACCCCGTCGACGAGCTCGTCACCCTCGGCGGGCGCGACTGGCGCTTCGTCGACACCGCCGGCATCCGCCGCCGGGTCCACCAGACGCGTGGCTCCGACTTCTACGCCTCCCTGCGCACCCAGACGGCGCTGGAGAAGGCCGAGGTCGCGGTGGTGCTCGTCGACGCCTCCGAGACGATCTCCGAGCAGGACGTGCGGGTCATCCAGCAGGTCATCGACGCCGGGCGGGCCCTGGTCATCGCCTACAACAAGTGGGACCTCACCGACGAGGAGCGCCGGCACTTCCTCGAGCGCGAGATCGAGCGCGACCTCGTGCAGATCCCTTGGGCGCCGCGGGCCAACGTCTCGGCCCGCACCGGTCGGCACATGGACCGGCTCGTGCCGGCGCTCGACGTGGCGCTGGAGTCCTGGGGCACGCGCATCTCCACGGGGCGGCTCAACGCCTTCCTCGGTGAGGTCGTCGCCGGCCACCCGCACCCCGTGCGTGGTGGCAAGCAGCCCCGCATCCTCTTCGCGACCCAGGCGGGCACCCAGCCGCCGCGGTTCGTCCTCTTCGCGTCGGGCTTCATCGAGGCCGGCTACCGGCGCTTCATCGAGCGCCGCCTGCGCGAGGAGTTCGGCTTCGTCGGCACGCCGATCGAGATCTCGGTGCGGGTGCGCGAGAAGCGCTCGCGCCGCTGACCCCGGGGCGCGCCGGGGCGATTGGGTCGCCCCGGCCGCCATGGGATATGGTTTCGACGCTCCCGCGAGGGGGCAAGCCACGGGCTGTGGCGCAGCTTGGTAGCGCACTTGACTGGGGGTCAAGGGGTCGCAGGTTCAAA
>NZ_DAORSO010000293.1:0-1863 GCF_035443565.1 Ornithinibacter sp.
GACGGTGTGCTGGCAGACCTGCGCGACCGGTTCGCGGCGGTGCGCGCAGACCTCGGCCTCACCCTCGACTACCCGGCCGAGGCGCTGGCCGAGGCCGAACGGGTGGCGGCGCAGCCCCCGCCAATGCCCGAGCGCGACGAGACCCACCTGCCGTTCATCACGCTGGACCCGCCGGGGTCGATGGACCTCGACCAGGCGATGCACCTCGAGCGGGGCGGCAACGGGTACCGGGTGCGCTACGCCATCGCCGACGTTCCTGCCTTCGTGCGGCTCGGTGGGGCCCTGGACGCGGTGACCCGTGAGCGCGGACAGACCGTCTACTGCCCGGACCTGCGGGTGCCGCTGCACCCCGAGGTGCTCTCGGAAGGGGCCGGGAGCCTGCTGCCGGATGCCGTGCGGCCCGCCTTCGTCTGGGAGCTGCGCCTCGACGCCGAGGGCGTGCTCGGGTCGTCCGAGGTGTACCGGGCCATGGTGCGCAGCGTGCAGCGCCTGGCGTACGACGAGGTGCAGGCGGCCATCGATGCCGGCAGCGACGACGAGCGCTTCGTGCTCTTGCGCGAGATCGGTGAACTCCGGATCGAGCGTGAGCGGGTCCGCGGGGGCGCGAGCCTGCCGATGCCGGAACAACAGATCGTCGAGCGTCCGGACGGCGGCTTCACCATCGAGTTCCGGCCACCCGTGCCGGCCGAGGAGTGGAACGCGCAGATCTCGCTGCTCACCGGGATGGCCGCGGCCTCGATGATGCTCGAGGCCGGTGTCGGCGTGCTGCGGACGATGCCGGCGCCGGCCGCCGGTGCGGTGGCCCAGTACCGCCGGGTCGCGCGGGCGCTCGGGGCGAGCTGGCCCCAGTCGATGCCCTACGGCGAGTTCATCCGCTCCCTGGACCGCACCGACCCCCACCACCTGGCGCTCATCCACGAGGCAAGTGGGCTGTTCCGCGGCGCCGGGTACACCGCCTTCGACGGTGATCTCCCTGCGCAGCGCGAGCACGCCGCGGTCGCGGCTCCCTACGCCCACGTGACCGCACCGCTGCGCCGGCTCGTCGACCGCTTCGGGCTCATGGTCTGCGAGGCCGTGTGCCGTGGCGACGAGGTTCCGGATGCCGTGCGCGCGGCGCTGCCGGACCTCGCCGCGCACATGCGCACCTCGGACCAGCGCGCACGCTCGGCCGATCGGGCCTGCGCGGACGCCACCGAGGCCGCGGTGCTCGTCGGACGCGAGGGCGAGCTGTTCGACGCCGTGATCGTGGACCGGACCGAGAAGGGTGTCGTCGTCCAGCTGGTCGACCTGCCGGTGCTGACTCGCAGTCGAGGCAGCGGTGTCGAGCTGGGGGAGCACGTCTCGGTTCGCCTCGTGCGCGCCGACGTCGCGGCAGGGGCGCTCGAGTTCGTGATCGCCGGCCAGGGCGGATCCGGTTCTTGACCCACGACCGGGCACTACACTGACGGCGGACGAGTCGGGCGGACGGTCGCGTCGGTGGGCAACCACCGCCGAGGAAGGTCCGGGCTCCGAAGGGCAGGATGGTGGCCAACAGCCACCCGGGGCGACCCGCGGGACAGTGCCACAGAGAACAGACCGCCCCGGCCGCGCAAGCGATCGGGGTAAGGGTGAAACGGTGGTGTAAGAGACCACCAGCGACCTGGGTGACCAGGTCGGCTCGGTAAACCCCATCCGGAGCAAGCTCAGACAGTGTGCGTTCGAGGGCGGCCCGCCCGAGTACACGGGTAGAGCGCTGGAGGTGGTCGGCAACGGCCACCCGAGATGGATGACCGTCACCGCGTCACTGGCAACAGCGACACGGGACAGAACCCGGCCTACAGCCCGACTCGTCCACCTCCGCCCGTCGCGGAGGGAACTCCCGGG
>NZ_DAORSO010000294.1:0-1862 GCF_035443565.1 Ornithinibacter sp.
TCGACCACGTCGGCGACCATCCCAGCGTCGGGGGCAACCTCGGTCTCGACCCGCTGGCGGCCGCAGCGAGGCTCGGCGCCGAGCCTGACCTCACCCCCCTCGCCGACCTCGTGCGGGCTACCGCGACCCGTCCCGGCTGGCGCGCCATCACGGTCGACGCCACGGTCCTGCACGACGCGGGTGCCACCGACGTCGACGCCCTCGCCGCAGCCGTCGCGACGGGTGTCGCGTACGTGCGGCACCTCGAGGCCGCCGGCATCGCACCCGCGCAGGCCTTCGACCAGGTCGAGTTCCGCGTCGGGGCCACCGCCGACCAGTTCCTGACCGCCGCCGCCCTGCGCGCCCTGCGCCGGGTGTGGGCCCGCGTCGGCGAGGCAAGTGGCGTCCCCGAGGCCAGCCGCGGCGCGCGGACCCACGCGGTCACGAGCCTGCGGATGTTCACCCGCGAGGACCCGTGGGTCAACGTCCTGCGCAGCACCCTCGCCACGTTCGGCGCCTCGATCGGTGGCGCCGACGCCATCACCGTGCTGCCGTTCGACACCGTGCTCGGCCTGCCCGAGCGCCTCGGGCGCCGACTCGCCCGCAACACCCAGATCCTGCTGGCCGACGAGGCCAACGTCGCCCGGGTCACCGATCCCGGGGGTGGGTCGTGGTACCTCGAGTCGCTCACCGATGACGTGGCCAGCGCCGTATGGGCCCGCTTCCAGGAGGTCGAGGCCTCCGGTGGCGCGGTGCAGGCGTTCGCCGACGGTCTCTTCGCCTCCTGGGTCGCGGATGCCGTGGCGCAGCGCGACCGTGATCTCGCCACCCGGTCGCGTCCCCTCACGGGGGTCTCGATGTTCCCGCTGGTCGGGGAAGTCACCCCCGACCGGCGCGCCCGGGTCGACCTACCCACCGCAGCAGGTGGGTTCGCCCCGCGACGGGACGCCACGGCATACGAGGCACTTCGTGACCGGGCCCGAGAACTCGGCCAGCCGGCGGTCGTCGTCCACACCCTCGGCACCCGTCGGGACTTCGGTGCGCGCCAGGCGTTCGTCACCAACCTGCTGGCCGCCGGGGGGATTTCCGCGGTCCAGGAGGGGGCGAAGGTCGCCATCCTCGCGTCCAGCCGTGCCGGTTACGCCGATCACGGTGCATCGGCGATCGAGGCACTGCGCGCTGCCGGGGTCGACACCGTGCTCGTCGCAGGCCGGGCCGGCGAGCTCGGCGAGAGCGCGGGCGCCGTCGACGGCGAGGTCCACGACGGCATCGACGTCGTGGCGTTCCTCTCCGACGTGCTCGACCGCCTTGCACCACGTGATGCCGGCACCACCACGGAAGGTTCCCGATGAGCGCCGTCCCCGACTTCACCACCGTCGACCTCGGTGCGGTTGAGCCGACCGCGGCCGCAGCCGACGACGCGCAGCACACGGGGGAGGTGTGGCTCACCCCGGAGCAGGTTCCGGTGAAGCCGCTCTACACCGAGGCCGACCTCGCCGGGCTCGACTTCCTCGACACCGTGCCGGGCGCGCCGCCCTACCTGCGCGGCCCGTACCCGACGATGTACACGACGCAGCCGTGGACGATCCGTCAGTACGCCGGCTTCTCCACCGCGGAGGAGTCCAACGCCTTCTACCGGCGCAACCTCGCGGCCGGCCAGAAGGGGCTGTCGGTCGCCTTCGACCTGGCGACCCACCGCGGCTACGACTCCGACCACCCGCGCGTGACGGGCGACGTGGGCATGGCCGGCGTAGCGATCGACTCGATCTACGACATGCGCACGTTGTTCGACCGCATCCCGCTGGACCAGATGTCGGTGTCGATGACCATGAACGGGGCGGTCATCCCGATCCTCGCGCTGTTCGTCGTCGCCGCTGAGGAGC
>NZ_DAORSO010000295.1:0-1860 GCF_035443565.1 Ornithinibacter sp.
CCGGTCGCTCTCGGGGGACCCCCCGAATCGCCAACCGCCTGCTGCGCCGGGTGCGCGACTGGGCCCAGGTGCACGGCGAGGGCCACGTCGACCTCGCGGCCGCGCAGGTCGCCCTGGCGCTCTTCGACGTCGACGCCGTCGGCCTCGACCGGCTGGACAGGGCCGTGCTCGAGGCGCTGTGCCGCCGGTTCGGCGGCGGGCCGGTCGGATTGTCGACCCTGGCCGTCGCCGTGGGGGAGGAGGCCGACACCGTCGAGACGGTCGCCGAGCCCTACCTCGTGCGCGAGGGCTACATCGTGCGCACCCCGCGCGGGCGGGCTGCCTCGCCGCGGGCGTGGACCCACCTGGGCATCACCCCGCCACGAAGCGCACCGCTCCAGGACCTGCTACCGGTCGACGGTGACCCCGACGACACGGCCGCAGGCCGGTTCGGCGGCTGAGCACGCGCCGACGTGCCGCCCACCGCACGAGCCACGCCGGGAGGGTGCTGACGTTGGAGCGGGTGGAACCCGTCACCTAGACTCGGGCGTTGGCCCGGGTGCGCCCCCGCCGCACCCCTGCCTGCCACGAGCGGGCACCCTGACCACTAAGGACCGATCTCACCCATGGACTCCGGCTTCGGCTACGTCGTCATCCTGCTGCTCCCGTTCCTGCTGCTGGTGTTCATGATGTACACCCAGCGCAAGCGGGCCCAGCAGATCCAGGCCCTCCAGGCCGCGCTGGTCATCGGCGACGAGGTCGTCACGACCTCCGGCCTCTACGGGACGGTCGTGGCGCTCGACGAGCGCGTCGTCACGCTGGACACCGGCAACGGTGTCACGGTGCGCTATGACCGCCGCGCCATCGGTTCGCACGCCTCCGAGGTCGCCTGATCATGTCGTTGAAGACCCAGCGCTCCGCCGCGCGCCGAGCCCTGCTCGCCCTCACCATCCTGTCGCTCGCCCTCATGGGGCTGCTCGCCGGTGCCATGCACTGGTCGGACGCCCAGGCCACCCCGAAGCTCGGGCTGGACCTCAAGGGCGGGACGCAGATCATCCTCGAGCCCAAGACCGTCGAGGGCCAGACCGTCACGGCCGAGCAGCTCAACCAGGCACGCAACATCATCGTCCAGCGCGTCGACGCCGGTGGTGTCTCCGGCGCCGAGGTGACGACCCAGGGTGACCGCAACATCGTCGTGAGCATCCCCGAGATCCCGACGCAGGAGGTGCGCGACGCGATCAGCAAGTCCTCCCAGCTGCAGTTCCGTCCCGTCCTCGCGATCGCCGCGGGCAGCCCGCAGCCGCAGCCGACGGCGTCCCCGAGCGGCACGGCATCCCCCGATCCCAGCGCCTCACCGAGCGGCACGGCGTCGCCCGCACCGTCCGGGGCGCCGGCCGCGAGCCCGTCGCCGACCCCGACCGTGGCGAGCAGCGCCTCACCGACGAACAACAGCTCGGTCCCCGAGGCGCTCATGGCGCCGACCCCGTCCCCGAGCGCGTCGGCCAGCCCGTCGCCGACGCCCAGCCCGACGGCATCCACCGCGACCCCGACCAGCCCGACCGACCTCGCGTGGATCACCCCCGAGGTGAGCGCCCAGTTCGAGCTGCTCAACTGTGCTGACCTCGAGGCCCTGGACAACCTCGTCGACGACCCGGCCAAGCCGCTCGTCACGTGCCAGGACGACGGCAGCGTGAAGTACATCCTCGGCCCGGTCGCCGTCGCCGGTGACAAGATCAGCGACGCCACCTCGGGGTACCGCACCAACCAGCAGGGCGTCGTCACCAACGAGGTCGAGATCGCCTTGACCCTCACGAGCGAGGGGGCCGAGCAGTACGCCGACATCAGCCGCGCCATGGTCGCCCTGCCCGAGCCGCAGAACCA
>NZ_DAORSO010000296.1:0-1845 GCF_035443565.1 Ornithinibacter sp.
CGCGCCATGGCGCCGTCATCGACGACGCCCGCCAGCTTGAGCAGCTGCCCGAGGCGGATGGTCTCGTCACGGATGGGGACGTCGATGGGAGCACTCACGCATCAAGGCTACGGCGACGTGCCGTGCGACGTTGTCCGGGCCGCAGGTGGGTTCTCGTCTCGACAGGTGTGATCTGTCGTTGCGGCCCCCGCGGCCCCTGCGGCCCGGACTGCTTCTCGCCCCCGGTCTGGTGGAGTCCTGGCCACGAAGGTGACGTCAGGACGCGATGTGACGGCCCCGTGCATAGAAGGACTCGCGCTCGTCTTCCGTGAGGCCGCCCCACACCCCGTACGGCTCGCGCACGGCGAGGGCGTGGCTGCGGCAGGCTTCGATCACCGGACAGCCGAAGCACACCTCTTTGGCTGCGCCCGCCCGGATGCGGCGCTTGGTGCCGCGCTCGCCCTCCGGGTGGAAGAACACGTCGGGCCCGACTCGCCGGCAGGACCCCTCGAGCTGCCAGTCCCACAGGTCGGCAACGGGCCCCGGAAGCCTGGTGGTCTCCGACATGCCTACCTCCTCACGTGGTGTCGACCACTTCCCTGAGTGGCCGGTGCACCACGCTAGGAGTGGTTTGGAAAAGGTCGGGTATGTCAAAGGTAAGGAGTTGGTCAAAAACTGCAGCTATGTGATTCAGACGTCAACTAGCCTGCGACGGAACGTTTTTCAGCTCTCAACCAGGTCGGTGCCCCTCGAGGTACCGCAGCACCGCGAGCACCCGGCGATGGTCCTGCGTGGTCGCCTCCGCCAGGCCCAGCTTGCCGAGGATCCGAGCGACGTGGGTCTCGACGGTGCGCTCGGCGATGACCACCCGGGCGGCGATCCCCGCGTTCGTCAACCCCTCGGCCATCAGGGCCAGCACCTCGTGCTCGCGCGGGGTGAGCGAGGCCAGCCCAGGGCTGCCGCCGACCATGAGCCGAGCCACCACCTCCGGGTCGAGCGCCGAACCGCCGTCGGCGACCCGGTCGAGGGCGTCGAGGAACTGCGTGACATCGAGAACCCGGTCCTTGAGCAGGTAGCCGAAGTGGCCACCGGCCACGAGGTCGACCGACAGTCGTGACTCCACGTGCTGCGAGAGCAGCAGCACCCCGGTCTCCGGTCGCTCCAACCGAACCCGTGCCGCGACCCGGGCGCCGTCGTCGGCGTGGTCGGGCGGCATCCGGACATCGAGGATCGCGACGTCGGGGCCGTGCTCGAGCACGGCGGCCAGCGCGCTCGGGGCGTCGGGGGCGTCGGCGACGACGTCGTGGCCCACCTCGGTGAGCAGCGACCGCAACCCGGCACGAAAGAGCGCCGAGTCCTCGCCGATCACGATGCGCAAGGGATGACCGCCTCGATCGAGGTTCCGCCGCGCGGCTCGGAGGACACGGTCAGCCGACCGCCCACGGCGTTCACCCGATCGCTGAGCATCGACAGCCCCGAGCCGGGCGTGAGGCGTGCGCCGCCACGGCCGTCGTCGCGCACGGCGACGTGGACGACGGACTCCTCCTGCCGCACGTCGACGGCGACCCGGGATGCCGCAGCGTGCTTGACGGCGTTGGCGACGCCTTCGCTCGCGACGTAGTAGGCGGTGAGGCTCACGTGGTCGGGCAGGTCGTCGGCCGAGTAGGTGACCTCGAGGGGCAGGGCGCTGGAGCGGGTCAGGCTCTCCAGGGCCGGAGCCAACCCGTCGTCCAGACAGCTCGGACGCAGCCCGTGGGCGATCTGGCGCAGCTCGGCCACGGCGAGGGCCAGCTCGTCCACCGCCCCGTCGACCAGGGCGTCGAGGTCCGGGCCGTCACCACCGGCTGCCCGGTGCTGGGCCACCCG
>NZ_DAORSO010000297.1:0-1830 GCF_035443565.1 Ornithinibacter sp.
ACGGCATCCCTCGTGGTCATCGCCACCCACGAGCTGGTGCGGGCATGATGCGCCGCGCCCTCGTCGCCGCCATGGCTCTCGTGGCCGCGGCCCTCGGCCTCGCGGCCACACCATGGGCGTGGGCGACGGCATCCGCCACGACGTCCGCGACGACAGCCACGGCCTCAGACACCCCGCCACTCGTCATCGTCGGCGCGCCCGGGCTCGCCTGGTCCGACCTCGAGCGCGACGACCTGCCAGCCCTCAGCGCGCTCGTCGAGCAGGGCGCCTCCGGGTCGCTGACCGTGCGGGCGGTGCGCAGCCGCTCCTGCGCCATCGACGGCTGGCTCACCCTCTCGGCCGGGCGACGCGCGGGGGACCTGCCCGGGCCGTGCCGCGAGCCGCTGCCCCCGGTCGGTGGGGTCGTGCCGCACTGGTCCGACTACCTGGCCGCTGCCGCTGCGGATTCCTACGACGCCAGACCGGGGCTGCTCGCCGAGGCGGTCGCGGCATCCGGGGCGTGCGTGCAGAGCAGCGGGGCGGGTGCGGCGATCGGTGCCGCCGACCCTGACGGATCGGTGGGGTCGACGTACTCCGACACGGTGCCGACCAGCGTCGAGTGCCCCGTGGTGCTCGTCGACGGGGGAGCGCTGCCGGTCACCCAGCCCGAGCGGGCGGATGCCGTGACGCGCCTCGACGCGCTCGTCGCCCAGGTCGTCGGGGCGGCACCCGGGGCCGACGTCGTCGTGGCCGGGCTCGGCGACGGTGACTCCAGCGTGCGACCGCGGGCGGTCGTGGCGAGCGGTCCGTCGTTCGGCGAGGGCCTGCTGACCTCGGGCTCGACGCGACAGCCCGGCGTCATCCAGCTCCAGGACCTCACGGCCACGGCCCTCGAGCGGGTCGGGATCGAGGACGCACCGATCAGCGGGCGGGCCGTGTCCGTGGTCTCGGGAACCTCGTCGGCCGGTCAGCGGGTCGATGACCTCGTCGGGTTCGAGACACGGGCTGCGACCCTGCGATCGGTGAGCCCGCAGGTGACGGCCTGGCTGGCCGTGGGCTTCGCCCTCTGGGCGGCCCTGGGTGCGTGGTGCTGGTGGCGTCGCGGGGCGTCGCGAGAGCTGCCCCGGGCGCTGGTCGTCGGCGGGGTCGCGGTGGCTGCCGTGCCCATCTCGACGTTTGCCGCGAACCTGGTGCCCTGGTGGCAGATGCTGGCCCCGGCCGCGGTGTTCGTCGCGATCCTCGTGGCGGTGACCGCGCTGGTGGCGGCGGTCGCGCTGGGTGCCGAGCGACGGCATCCGCTGGGTGCGCTGCGCACCCTGGCGCTGTTCACGGTGGTGGTGCTCGCCGGTGACGTGCTCCTCGGGTCGCGGCTGCAGCTCGGGTCGGTCTTCGGGCAGAACCCGACCGTCGGTGGGCGGTTCTACGGTTTCGGGAACACGAGCTTCGCCCTCTACGGGCTGGCCGCGCTCGTGCTCGTCGCGTGGGTCGCCGGTGCGCGGTGGCGCTCGCGCCAGGTCGCGGTGGGGCTGGGGTTCGGGCTGCTCGTCGTGCTCCTGGCGATCGAGGGGCCACCGTCGCTCGGTGCCGACTTCGGTGGGCCACCGGGGCTGCTGCTCGGTGGGCTCGTGGTCATCGCCGGTGCCGCTGGAGTTCGGCTGACGGTGCGCCGGTCGGTGGTGGCGGTCGCCGCCGCTGGGCTGCTCGTCGCGGCGATCTCCTGGCTCGACTGGCGGCGCCCGCCGGCGTCGCGCACCCACCTGGGCGAGTTCGTCGACACGGTGATCTCGGGGGAGGCCGGCTCGGTGCTCGGGCGCAAGCTCGCGCAGAACCTCACCAACCTCGGGTCCCCGC
>NZ_DAORSO010000298.1:0-1829 GCF_035443565.1 Ornithinibacter sp.
GGCTGGCACCTCGTCGCCTCCATCGGTGGCGGCGACATGCCCGTGGTCGTGTCGATGCTCAACAGCTACTCCGGCTGGGCGGCGGCCGCGGCCGGGTTCCTGCTCGGCAACGACCTGCTCATCATCACCGGTGCACTGGTCGGTTCCTCGGGTGCGTACCTGTCCTACATCATGTGCAAGGCGATGAACCGGTCGTTCATCTCCGTCATCGCCGGCGGGTTCGGCGTCGAGGGTGGCACCGTGGCCGCTGACGTCGACTACGGCGAGCACCGCGAGATCACCGCCGAGGGTGCCGCCGCGATGCTGACCGATGCCCGCAGCGTGGTGATCACGCCCGGGTACGGCATGGCCGTCGCCCAGGCGCAGTACCCGGTGGCCGACCTGACCCGAAAGCTGCGCGAGCGCGGCATCGACGTGAAGTTCGCGATCCACCCGGTCGCGGGTCGACTGCCCGGGCACATGAACGTCCTGCTCGCCGAGGCGAAGGTCCCCTACGACATCGTCCTCGAGATGGACGAGGTCAACGACGACCTCAAGGACGTCGACGTCGTGCTCGTCATCGGCGCCAACGACACCGTCAACCCTGCGGCATCCGAAGATCCCTCCTCGCCCATCGCGGGGATGCCGGTCGTGCGGGTGTGGGAGGCGGCGAACGTCATCGTGTTCAAGCGCTCCATGGCCACGGGCTACGCCGGCGTGCAGAACCCGCTCTTCTTCAAGGAGAACTCGCAGATGCTGTTCGGCGACGCCAAGGACCGCGTCGAGGACATCATCAAGGCACTCTGAGCCTTTCTCAGGGCTCGAGGGCCACGGGGTTCTCGGCTTCGCGCCACGCGGCTCGACAGGCGAGGCCGACTGCGGCGACGGCAACGATCAGCACCAGCAGGGCGAAGGCTCCGACGATGGACGGGCCAGCCGGTTGCAGCATCACCAGTACTGCGAAGAAGCCGGTCGGGCCTGCCCAGATGAGGCGCTGGCGGGTGCGGCGCTGGAGGCCTTCGCTGGCGACGGCGCACCCCAGCCCGACCAGCCAGACGGGCGCGCAGAGAAGCATGAGGTAGAGCGCTTCGACTCCGTTGAGGGCGAAGAGGCTCACCTCCTCGGGCCAGCCGGGTTCGAGAGGGGTGACGCCCGCCTGCCGCAGACCGGTGACCTTGACCCAGAGCATGAGCAGGAGCCCTGGCAGCGTCGCCAGCGCGGTGGCCAGGCTCGCCACTCGGATGAGCCCCGAGGTCCGTCGCACGGCGCCGCTGGTGTTGGTGCGGGCCGCGGCTGCGACCTGCTCCGGCGGGCCGAGACGCAACAGCGTCGCGTTCACCACGGCATCCGACCCATGGCCAGCAGCGATCTCGGCGTCGAGGTGCTCTCGAACGGACGCGAGGATGTCGTCGCGCTCACCAGGGTCGATGTCGGCCAGCATGCGCGCGAGGTCGTCGAGGTAGGCCTCGACCTGCGGGTGGGTGCTGCTCATGGGTGTCCCCCTTCGAGTGCGGCGTCGACGGCGTCGCGAAACGTCGTCCAGGTCCGGCGGAACGCGGCGAGAGCGGTGCGGCCGTCGTCGGTCAGCGAGTAGTAGCGGCGAGGTGGCCCCGTGGTCGACTCCGCCCACGTCGTCTCGACCAGGCCCTGCTTCCGGAGGCGGGCCAGCAGGGGGTACAGCGTCCCCTCGCCGGAGAGCAGCACGTCATCGGCGCCGAGCCGACGGGCGATGTCGAGCCCGTAGAGCGCTTCGCCGTCGAGCATCGCGAGGATGACGTGCTCGAGAGCGCCGCGACGCAGGTGCGTCAAGATGACGCTGTCGCCGGGTTCCATGCGTCACAAGGTAGCAC
>NZ_DAORSO010000299.1:0-1827 GCF_035443565.1 Ornithinibacter sp.
TCGACCAGCGCATCCGCCGGGAAGGGCTGGACGTCCAGCTCATCCACACCGCCCAGCACGGTGGGCCGCCCCCGTGGCCCAGCGCCGTCCAGGACCGCTGAGCCCGTGCGCCTCGATCCACCGCTCGACCCCACGTCCCCCGAGGCGCGGACCTGGCTCGAGAACGAGCTGAGCAAGGGCATCTACCGCGACGACCGCAGCCTGCTGGAACGCCTGCAGAACTGGCTCATGGAGCTGTTGTCCAGCACCGGGTCAGGCAGCCTGCCCGCGTGGTTGATCGCCGTGGCGATCGGCATCGCCCTGGCCGTGCTCGCCCTCGTGGTGGCGCGTTCGGTGCGGGCCGAGCGTCGCATGACGGTCGACCGACCCCACGGCGTCCTCGACGGCCCGACGCGCACGGCCACCGAACACCGGGCCGAGGCTGCCCGGGCGCTGGCAGCGGGCGATCACGCCACGGCAGTCGTCGAGTCCTACCGCGCCATTGCCCGCTCGGCCGTCGAGCGCACCCTGCTCGACGACCTGCCCGGCCGCACCGCCCACGAGGTGGCGATCGCGCTGGCACCCGCCTTCCCGGCATCCGCCGATCGCCTGCGCGATGCTGCCGACACCTTCGACGCCGTGCTCTATGGGCGCCGGGCCGCCGCTCCCGAGGCCGCTCGCGACCTGGTCGCCCTCGACACCACGCTGGCCACCACCCGGCCCGTGCTCCCCGAGGTGCCCTCGCAGGCCGGGGCCGGCCGATGACCGCCGGCGCCCCCACCACCCAGTCCGCGCCCGCCGACGTGCTCTCGGCTGGCGACGCCGGTGGGATGCCGCGTGCAGCGGCGCCGCGCGCACGGCGACGTCGTCGAATGGGCGCCTACGCCCTCGCCGTGACGCTCGGTCTGACCCTCATCGCCCTCCTGGCCCTCACGGCCCAGCGGCCGGGAGAGCCGCTGGACCCGCAGAGCCCACGCCCGAACGGGGCACGAGCGCTCGTCGAGGTGCTGCGCGAGCAGGGCGTCGACGTCGAGGTCGTCCGCTCGGTCGCAGACCTCGAGGCGCTCAGCCCCGACGCCGACACCACGGTGGTGATGAGCAACCCCGCCAACCTCGGTCCGGGAGCCACCGCACGTCTGCGCGAGGCGACGACCACGGCCGGTCGGCTCGTCCTGCTCGGGGTGGACAACGACCACCTCGACGAGCTCGGGCTGCCCGTGCGAGCGTTCGGCGGTTCTGCCGGCGACCTCGTGGCGCGCTGCTCCTCGAGCATTGCCCGTGACAGTGACGTCGTGTCGGTCACCGAGAGCCGCTACCTCGTCGAGGACGGAGCGAGCGGGGTGCGGACCTGCTTCGCCCTGCCCGACCCCGAGAGCCTGACCGGCGAGCCCGCCCCCGGTGGTGTCTACGGCTCCGGCATGGTCGAGCTGGGGGGCACCGCGACAGCACCGGACGTCGTCCTGATCGGGTTCGGGTCCTCGTGGAGCAACGAGTACATCGCCGAGAACAGCAACGCCGGCACCGCGGTGCGCGCGCTCGGCTCGTCCCCGCGCCTGGTCTGGTACCACCCCGGAGCCCAGGATCTCGCGCTCGCTGGCGGCGAGCGGCCAGAGGATGTGTGGCCGGCGTGGACCGGGTCTGCCCTCGCCATCGTCTCGGTCGCGATTCTCGCCCTCGCCCTGGTGCGCGGACGCCGCCTCGGGCGGCTCGTGCGCGAACCACTGCCCGTCGTCGTGCGGGCCATCGAGACGACCGAGAGCCGCGGACGGTTGTACCGCCGAGCCGGTGACCCCGGCCGGGCCGCCGCCGTGCTGCGGGCCGCCACGGCTGAACGCCTCGGCCGTCGGC
>NZ_DAORSO010000300.1:0-1825 GCF_035443565.1 Ornithinibacter sp.
GCCCGAGATCGGCGTGCCACGACCGCAGTTCGCGCCGCACTTCGCCGCCGCGCGGTCCGCCGGGCTGCACAGCGTGCCGCACTCCGGTGAGTCCACCGGTCCCCAGTCGGTGTGGGACGCCCTCACCCACCTCGGGGCGGAACGGATCGGCCACGGGACGACGTCAGTGCAGGATCCCCGCCTGCTCGAGCACCTCGCCGAGCACCGGATCCCGCTCGAGGTGTGCCCGACGAGCAACATCGCGACCCGCGTCGTCGAGAACCTCGACGTGCACCCCATCCGAGCGATGCGCGATGCAGGCGTCGTCGTCACCGTCAACAGCGACGACCCGCCGATGTTCGGCACCACGCTGAACCGCGAGTACGAGATCGCTGCCCACCTGCTCGACCTCGACGAGAACGGTGTCGCGGACCTCGCCCGGGCCGCGCTCGACGCGTCCTTCGCCCCGGCTGACGTGGCCGCAGCCCTGCGCGCCGAGATCGCCTCCTACAGCGAGGAGTTCAGCGCAGGGCGGAGGTGACCACGACTGCGCCGGAGCCGAAGGAGTCGTCGGCCCAGGCTTGGATCGACCCGTCGTCGTGGACCACGGAGACGAGCACCGGGCCGCGGTCGTCCGAGCGTCCCGACGTGAGCAGCCCGGGCGTGGCGCGAAGCGCCCTCTCCACGGCATCCCACTGCGCGTCGCTGAGGTCGGGCGGTGGCACGGGGGTCGGGCTCGGCTGCGCCATCGCGTCGTAGAGGGCCAACGACACGGCACTGGTGACCGTCAGCGTCGTCCTGTCGAACGTGCCGGTGATGGCGTAGGTGCCCCACCTGGTGACCGGCGCCCCGGCCTCCGTCTCGGAGTCGGGTGGGTTGCTCGCCCAGTCCCAGCCGACGAGCGGTATGCCCTGGCACTGCGGCGGCCAGGACTCGGCGACCGGCCCGAGGCACAGCTCCGGCGGGCTGCCCGGCTTCTCGATGACCGTGCCCAGGCCCGTCACCGGCGCCGTGGCTGCGGGCACCGCGGTGACCATCGGCACGGCCTGGCTGCTGGCAGCACCCGGGGAGGGCTCACTCGGGGAACTGCCGCAGGCGGCCAGCGGCAGGGCAGCGGCGGCGAGGACGGCGGCAATGACCATGCGCATACGTGTCGGACGCATCAACCGGCCCTGCCGTTCCGGGTCCTGGCCACGCGGTAGGCACTCACGGTGGGCTCGCCGTCGAGCCAGAACCGCCACGGGTACGCCGTGCCGTCGCCACCCGCCCCGCTGACCCCGACCCGTGGGCCGGTGCGCACCGTCGCGGCATCGACCGGTGTCTCCGGCGGCTCGACCCGGCCCCCGGCTCGCGCACCCACGAGGGACAGCCCGTCGTGCGCACGGGTCAGGCCCAGGGTCATCGCCAGGTTCGCCGGGCCGCGGGCCTGGTCACGCTCCCGCACCCCCGGCCGCCGCTCAGCGGCCAGCGCGTGCCCCGCGACCACCTCGCCGGCCCGCATCAGCACCGCGGAGGCGGTACCCGGCTGGCCGGTCACGATGTTGGCGCAGTGGTGCATGCCGTAGGTGAAGTAGACGTACAGCCGACCGGCCGGTCCGAACATGACCTCGGTCCGCGGCGATCGACCGCGGAAGGCGTGCGAGCCCGGGTCCGCGCCTCCGGCGTACGCCTCGACCTCGGTGAGGCGCACGGTGACACCCCCACGGGTGACCCGGCATCCCAGGAGGTCGCGGGCCACGGTGAGCACGTCACGGGTGAAGAACTGCACGGGCAGGCGGGTCGACGTCACCCCACCAGTGTGTGGCCTCGGGAGCGGGCCGGATGCCGTCAGCGCACCGTCGGCTGC
>NZ_DAORSO010000301.1:0-1824 GCF_035443565.1 Ornithinibacter sp.
ACCAACAACCAAAGAAAGGGGTTCTCTCAATGGCAACTTTACACGAAAATACGCTAAACTTCAACAAAAAAATGACGGTTACAAATACTGGAGGTAATCTCTCCACGGATGCTGGTCTCGTTTTAGTTAAAGAATTCCTTTATTCAATCGGATTCGAACAGTTGATGGAGAAAGAGCTTCATTTTCAAGACTCCCGTCTCTCACCTACACATTCGAATGAAACCATCCTTGAACAACTGATTTTCCAATTAATTGCAGGCTATGATACCGATGCATCTGCCAACATCTTACGTCATGATCCTTTCTTCCAGCAGATGCTTGAAAAAAGTACATTGGCTTCACAACCTTCGCTTTCGCGTTTTTGGGATCGCATTAGTGAGAGTCCCGATGCGCTTTTGCAGCTACAAGCGCTCAATCAAGCGATGCTGGATAAGGTACGCATACAACGTAATGCAACAGAACTGGTTTTGGATTTGGATTCCACCTATAGTGACACCTACGGCAACCAAGAAGAAACGGCCTTCAACAGACATTATCAAACAACCGGTTATCATCCGCTCGTTGCCTTCGATGGTCTGACCAAAGACTTTCTGAAGGCGGAACTGCGTTCCGGAAACACATACTGCTCAACCGGAGCAGCCGATTTTTTGAATCCGCTTCTTGAACACTATAATCAGACTGTTCCAGTCAGCACCATTCTTGTTCGCGCAGATAGTGGCTTTGCAGCGCCGGAACTGTATGACCTCTGTGAAGAAAAAGAGCATCAGTACGTCATTCGACTCAAGCGAAATCGCCGCTTATTCAAGATGGCGGAAGAGTTTGTTCAAGTTGGGGATGAGACCGAATGGAGTCAGAAGGAAGAGTATTTTTACTCCATTCGCTACCAAGCAGGTACTTGGAAGCACGACCGTAGGGTTTGTATTCGTTCCGTAAGGGCAGCTGATGAACTGATTTTTCACCATGAGTTCATTATCACCAATCTATCCGATGCTGTCTCGACTGAACAAGTCTATCAAACGTATTGGAAGAGAGGTACCATGGAGAATTTCATCAAGGAAGCGAAGAATGGTTTCTTCTTCGATAAGACGGACAGTTCTCATTTCTTGGAGAATGCTGTTCGCATGATGGTCAGCTTGCTTTCCTACAACATCAACAATTTTATGCGTACACTAGCTTTCCCAGAAAAGGCCAAAGGCCTACAGATACAGAGTATTCGTCTTCGGTTTTTCAAGATTGCCGGGAAACTGATCCACAGCGGAAGACGCATGATGCTAAAACTCAGTACCCATCATGTCTATCAAGACGAATTTTTTCATATCTTACGGCAAATTCAATCCTTGTCTTGGTGAGATCCCGCTAATTTAAAAAAATCGTTCGAACAAAGGGATTAGTATGCCCAAAAACACAATAACAATCGCATTCCGTGCTTCTTTTCGTCTCTAAGAGACGTTTTGAAAGGGAAAAAATAATAGCTCTGCCAAAAATCCAATATTGCAGATGAAATAGAGTTGTTCATATCAAGATTTGGGGTGGTATGAATAATTCAGGTCTTTATAACTTCTTTTAAGTTCACTGAAAAAAATCTATTTAAGATACTCGATGAATTATTTATTTCTGTCTTCATATTCTTTTTTAAGTAGCCGATACCATTTCAAATCTTTGAATTCTCCCCGGATCAAGATAGCTTCCTTAAATTCCCCCTCATATATAAAATTGCATTTTTGGTAAAATTTATTGGCTCGCAAATTCTCTGACAACACATTTAAATAAATTCTATGTAACCCTAACGCCTCAAAGCCAAGTTCCAATATTTTTTCCGTAGCA
>NZ_DAORSO010000302.1:0-1815 GCF_035443565.1 Ornithinibacter sp.
TCGGCGATCGCGTACCACCACCGGGTCTACCTGCGCACGTGGCGCGGCACCCTCATCGGTCGCTTCGCGTCGCCGCTGTTCTTCCTGGCCTCGATGGGGCTCGGGCTCGGTGGGCTCGTCGACGACCGGACGGGGGGCGTCGACGGGGTGCCGTACCTGCGCTACGTGGCGGCCGGCATCCTGGCGATGCAGGCTATGTGGCTCGCGTTCGGGGAGTCGACGTACCCGGTGATGACGTACATCCGGTGGAACCAGATGTACGCGGGCATGCTCGCGACCCCGCTGTCGGTGGTCGAGGTGCTGCTCGGGCACCTGCTGTACGTCGGGGCGCACCTGGCGATGACCACCGCGATCTTCCTCGTCGTCGCGGCGTTCTTCGGGGCCTTCACCTCGGCGTGGGTGGTCCTCGCCGTGCCGATCTGCGTCCTCGTCGGGTTGGCGTTCGCGGTGCCGATGTTCGCCTTCTCGGCGCACGTCGACAACGACAACTCCTTCGCCATCCTGTTCCGGTTCCTCGTCACCCCGGTCATGCTGTTCTCGGGCGTGTTCTTCCCCATCGAGCAGCTGCCGTCGGTGCTGCAACCGGTGGCGTGGGTGCTGCCGCTCGGGCACGGGGTCGAGCTCGTGCGGGCGGTCTCGGGCGGGCTGAACCTCGGTGTGGGCGACCTCGGGCACCTCGCCGTGCTCCCCGCGTACATCGTGATCGGCTGGTTGGTGGCGCGGCGCACCTTCACGAAGCGGCTCGCGTCATGAGCGTGCTCGACGGCGCGCTCCAGGTCTCGCGAGCCCTGCCGCTTCCGGGTGCTCTCGCGCGGTCGTGGTTCGTCGTGGGGCGCAACATCACCGCGTTCCGCCGGGCCTGGCTGCTGCTCGTCAGCGGGGTGGCCGAACCGGTCTTCTACCTGTTCTCCATCGGCATCGGGCTCGGGGCGCTCGTGCGCACCGTGACCACGGATGCGGGAAGCGAGGTGCCCTACGCCGTCTTCGTCGCCCCGGCGCTGCTCGCGGTCGCGGCGATGAACGGCGCGATCGCCGACAGCACGTACAACGTGTTCTTCAAGCTCAAGCACGCCCGCCTCTACGACGCGATCCTCGCCACCCCCGCGGGCCCGCGTGACATCGCCGTCGGCGAGATCACCTGGTCGCTGCTGCGCGGGTCGCTGTACTCGGCGCTCTTCCTGGTCGTGGCGGTCGTCGCCGGGGTCGTGCAGTCGTGGTGGGCGGTGCTCGCGCTGCCCGGGGCGGTCCTCATCGGTCTGGCCTTCGGGGCGGTCGGGATGTTCGCGACGACGTACATGAAGACCTGGCAGCACTTCGAGTACATCAACCTCGTCATCCAGCCGATGTTCCTGTTCTCGGCGACGTTCTTCCCCCTGTCGACGTACCCGGGGCCGGTGCAATGGCTGGTGCAGATCACCCCGCTGTACCAGGGGGTCGCGCTCGAACGCGCCCTCATGCTCGGTGACGTCGAGTGGTCCCTGCTCGGTCACGCCGCGTACCTCGTCGCCATGGGTCTCGTGGGGGTCGTCGGCACCTCACGGCGCATCGAGCGGCTGCTGCTCACCTGAGGCCGCCCTGACGAGCGCGAACCGATGGTGCGCGATACGTTGCGGCCATGAGTGATGTCAACGAGCTGCTGATCCTCAACCGCCGCGACCTCGAAGGTCTCGCCCTGACGTGGCCGGAGATCGTCGACGTCATCGAGGACGCCTTCCGGCAGAAGGCGCAGGGGCTCGTGACCAACCCGCCCAAGCCGAAGGTCACCTCCCGGGACGACGCCTTCATCCACGCCATGCCGGCCTACCTCGGGGGCAG
>NZ_DAORSO010000303.1:0-1810 GCF_035443565.1 Ornithinibacter sp.
CCCGGGCACCGTGATGTGGTTCAAGGGCTATGAGCGGGTTCGCCCCGGCAAGGTCGGCACGGCGGTCATCGCCGCGCACGTCGCCACCGGGAAGCGGCCCGACGTCTTTGCCGACCTGGCCGACGTCGACGTCGGCGACACCATCGAGGTCGTCGAGGACGGCAAGTCGGTGAAGTACCGCGTGACCCGGGCGGGGGCCATCGACAAGAAGAAGGTCACGACCGACCAGACGGTCTGGGGTGCGAACACCTCGCGGACCAGGCTGGCGATCATCACCTGCGACGACGCGTTCGGACTGCGAGGTGACGGCCACCGGGTCGCCAACTTCGTCGTCATCGCTGACAAGGTCTGACGCCGCGGCGCCGACGCTAGCCGAAGGTCAGGTCGAGAGGGCGCTCCAGGAAAGCAGCGAAGGCCGCGGCCGCGTCACCGATCGCGTCCTGATCGCTGGTATCGAGAGGGGTGTCGCCCGAAACGGCCACCCGAACCGACGCGGCCGTCACCACGCGCTTCCACACCCCGACGTCCTCATCACCCACGACGACGATGCCCCCACCTGCCTCCGACACCAGCCGGGCCCGCGACGCCGACGGGTCGCGCCGCGGGAAGCCGGTGTCGCGGTAGGTCAGGCACACCTCGTCAAACGTCGACAACAGCAGGGCGCGCGGCGCGCGCGAGGTGCGTGACGACATCCGAGGGTCGAACCAGAGGGTGTGGCCGCCTGCCTCGACGTGGTCGAGGTCGCCCTCGAGGTCACGCAGGGCTGCGCGGATCTGGGTGAGGGTGAGGGTTGACCAGCGGGCCAGGTCCCGTTCGGATGCCGGGCCGTGGCCTACGAAGAATCGTCGCGTGAGCTCTCGGCGGCCATCGTCGGCGTCGAGGCTGTCGAGCGGGGCCGGGGGCAGCGTCTCGTCGGCGAGCACGTAGGTGTGCTCGGCACCGCGAGGCGGGCCGGAACAGATGAAGGCCCGAAGCTCGGCGACGATGAGCAGGTGCGCGAGCCGTTGCACGTCGGTCGGCAGGCCAGCAGCCTCGACGTGCGGCCGCAGCTCGCGGCGGGTGTGGGGTGTGGGCCCGGCGAGGACCCGCTCGAGCACCCGGAACGCACGCAGGATCAGGTCGTCGTCGAGCCCGAGCCCGCGGCGGCGGCCGTTCAGGGAGGACTCGACGCGCGGGCCGGTGGCGTGCTGCATCCAGCGCAGGTCCTCGGGTGCGACGTGGTGCCAGGTGGGGCGCAGCACGTGGGTGCGCACCCAGCCGCCTGCCGCCTGCTCGGCCAGCAGGCCCGCATAGGTGGTGCCGGGCGGCATCCGCATCGCGAGGGACCACGCGGCCAGCGGCGCATCCTGGGACTGTACGGCCGTGAGGAGCCGCACCACATCGCCCCCGCGCGGCAGCCCAGCCGCCGACAGGCGCTGGGTGGCCAGGCGCCGTCGACGCACCTGGGGCAGGGATGCCGTACGCACAGCGGTCATCGTCGCACCGACCCCTGACGGGGGTCGTCGTGCTCGGGAACAGTTCGGGGGTGCCTTGCGTTCGATAGTGTGTAATCAAGTAATCACTGCAAGGAGAAGCGTCATGCGACACCCCCACTTCACCCCCTCAGAGTCAGACACCCTCGGCGCCTCGGGCACGGCCCGTGGCCTGCGCGGCATGCACGGCATCCGCGGTCCCCGTGGCGGGCGCCCCGGCCCCGGCGGCGGTCCTGGCGAGGACGGCCCGCGCGGTCCCCGTGGCCCTCGCGGCGCCCGTGGACGCGGCTTCGGCCGCCCCGGTGGCTGGCAGCAGGGTGACCTGCCCAGCGCCGACG
>NZ_DAORSO010000304.1:0-1806 GCF_035443565.1 Ornithinibacter sp.
TGGGCGATATGACGCACGTGGATCCGACGGGTGGGCGACGACGTTCGCTTCCCGCTGGCGGCGGCGATCCCTCGGTCAGGGGGTCGACGTGGAGCAGGGCAGCAGGCCCATCCGCTCCTTGAGGGTGAGCACCCGCGCGACCGACGCGTCGACCTGTGCGGCGAAGCCGGCATCCGCCGCCGACTTCGCGGCCAGCGCCTCGAGCATCTCGTCGGCATCGGACGCCGCACCCGTCAGCACGATGTCGCCGCCGGCGCCGATGTGACGCACCGCCCGGTCACCGACCGGCACCGCGTCCAGCGCCTGCGCGTTGACGTCGTCGGTGATGACGACACCCTCGTACCCCATCTGCTCGCGCAGCAGTCCGGTGACGATCTTCTCCGAGAACATCGCGGGGTTGGCCTTGTCGAGCTTGGGGTAGCGGGCCGAGGCCATCATCACCAAGCCCGCGCCGGCCTCGATGCCGTCGGCGAACGGCTGGAGGAACGGGTCATCCGTCGTGGCCACCGAGTCGGTGATGCCGGTCGCCGAGAAGTCGGTGTTGTTGCGCACCCGCCCGAGCCCCGGGAAGTGCTTGACCGTGCCCTCGACGCCGCCCTCGAGCATCCCCTCCAGGAACGCCGTCGCCGACCGCGACACCGCCTTCGGGGTCGAGCCGTACTGCCGCCCCCAGCGCCCGATCGGCTCGTTGTCCTTGCCGATCTCCTTCGGCACCGTGTCGGTCACCGGGGCGAGGTTGACGTTGACCCCGGCGGCCTTGATCTCCTTGGCCCAGCCGGTCGCCTCACGCGTCAGCTCGGCGGGTGACATCTGCGCCTGCTTGGACGCCGTCGGTGGGCGGGTGAAGCCCTCGCCGCGCAGCTGGTGCACGACGCCGCCCTCCTGGTCGGCCGCGATGAGCAGCCCCACCCCGCCGGTGGCCTCTGGCGAGACCAGCCCCTGCAGGTGCGTCGACGTGCGGGTCACCTTCGGCGCGCCCTCCCACCCGCCGAGGTAGATGACGTTACCCACGTGCTCCTTGGCGACCAGGTCATCGAGCGAGTTCAGCGGGGCGTTGGTGTCGAAGCCGACCATGAGCAGCTGCCCGAGCCGCTGCTGCGCCGACAACGACTCGAAGGTCGTCGCCACGCACCCGGCAGGCGATGCGGATGCCGTCGCGCTCACCGTCGGCGTCGCGCTCACGGTCGCGCTCGCCGTCGCCGACGGAGTGGCCGGTGGCGACGACACGACCGAGGCCGCCCCGGGGTCCGGGCTGCCCGAGCACCCGGCGACCCCGACGACGATCATGGTGGCCAGGGAGCCCACCACTGCACGCGTGCCCACTCGGGCACGCTCGCGGGATGGCCGGGACGTCGCAAAGGTCACCGCACGACGGTACGCGACGGCACGGCATCCGCCATGATCGAGCCCATGCCGACCCTGCCCGTGATCCTCGACGTCGACACCGGCGTCGACGACGCCTGCGCGCTGCTCCTCGCCGCGCTCCATCCCGCCCTGGACCTGCGCGCCGTCACCTGCGTCGGGGGCAACGCGCCGCTCGCCGACGTCGTGCGCAACACCCTCACGGTGCTCGAGACCGCCGGCCGCGGGGACGTGCCCGTCGGGGTCGGCGCCGCTCGCCCGCTGCTCGAGGACCCGGTCGACGCCCGGCACGTCCACGGCGCCGACGGCATGGCCGACCTCGGGATGCCGGCCCCGACCCTCGCGCCGGACCCGCGCCCCGCGCTGGACCTCCTGCGCGACACCATCACCGCCGCGGCCGATGCCGGTACACCGGCCACGGTCGTGCCGCTCGCCCCGATGACC
>NZ_DAORSO010000305.1:0-1793 GCF_035443565.1 Ornithinibacter sp.
CAGCCGCTCGTCGAACGGCAGGAACGCCGACTTCATCGCGTTGATCGTCGCCCAGCGCAGGTCCTCGATGGTCCAACCGGCCTCGTCGACGAGCAGCTGCATCTCGCGGGTCATCGACGTGCCGCTCATGAGCCGGTTGTCGGTGTTGATCGTCACCCGGAAGCGCAGGTTCTTCAGCATGGTGATCGGGTGCGCCGCGATCGACTCGGCGGCCCCGGTCTGCAGGTTCGAGCTCGGCGACATCTCGAGCGGGATGCGCATGTCGCGCACGTAGGCGGCCAACCGACCGAGAACGGGGATGCCGTCCGCCCCCGTCTCGATGTCGTCGACGATCCGCACGCCGTGCCCGAGCCGGTCTGCGCCACACCACTGGATGGCCTCCCAGATCGACGGCAGCCCGAAGGCCTCACCGGCATGGATCGTGAAGTGCGCGTTCTCGCGGCGCAGGTACTCGAAGGCGTCGAGGTGGCGGGTGGGAGGGAACCCGGCCTCGGCCCCGGCGATGTCGAAGCCGCCGACGCCCTCGTCGCGGTAGCGCACGGCCAGCTCGGCGATCTCCCGGCTGCGGGCGGCGTGCCGCATCGCCGTGAGCAGCGTGACGACCCGGATCGGCGTCCCAGCCTCCGCGGCCTCGGCCTGCCCCTGCGCGAACCCCTCCAGCACCGCCTCGACGACGTGCTCCAGCGAGAGCCCGCCGGCCAGGTGCTGCTCGGGCGCGAACCGCGACTCCGCGTAGACGACACCGTCGGCGGCGAGGTCGAGCGCGCACTCGCGAGCGACCCGCACGAGCTGCTCACGCGTCTGCATCACCGCCACGGTGTGCGAGAACGTCTCGAGGTATCGCACCAGGGAGCCAGAGTCCGCGGAGTCCAGGAACCACTGCCCCAGCTCGACGGCATCCGTCGTCGGCAACCCGTCGTAGCCGCTCTCCGCGGCCAGGTCGACGATGGTCTGCGGCCGCAGCCCACCGTCGAGGTGGTCGTGCAGCAGCGCCTTGGGGGCGCGGGCGACGATGGAGGGGGTCAGGGCGACCGCGGAGGACATCAGGCGATCCTGTCGATGACGATGGGCGAGCGCTCGACCGAGGTGCCGGCCGGCGCGATGGTGATGCCGCCGTCGAGGGCGGCGACGGCGCGCTCGAAGCGCTCGGGGGTGTCGGTGTGCAGCGTGAGCAGCACGTCGCCCTCGCGGACCTCGTCGCCGGGCTTGGCGTGGATCTCGATGCCGGCCCCGGCCTGCACCGGGTCCTCCTTGCGGGCCCGGCCCGCACCGAGGCGCCACGCGGCGACACCCACGGCGTACGCGTCGAGGCCGGACAGCACACCGGATGCCGTGGCCCGCACCTCCTGCGTCTCCTTGGCCGTCGGCAGCGGGGCGTCGGGGTCACCACCCTGGGCGGAGATCATCGCCTTCCAGGCGTCCATCGCGCGGCCGTCCTTCAGCGCGGCGGCGACGTCCTGACCGCCGCGACCCGCGGCATCCAGCATCTCCTCCGCCAGGCGCACGGTGAGCTCGACGACGTCGGCGGGCCCGCCACCGGCGAGCACCTCGACCGACTCGCGGACCTCGAGCGCGTTGCCGGCCGTGAGGCCCAGGGGCACTGACATGTCGGTGAGGAGCGCGACGGTGTTCACGCCGGCATCCGTGCCGAGGTCGACCATCGTGCGGGCGAGCTCGGTGGCGTCCTCGCGGTTCTTCATGAACGCGCCGCTGCCGACCTTGACGTCGAGCACGAGCGCGCCGGTGCCCTCGGCGATCTTCTTGCTCATGATCGAGCTCGCGATGAGCGGGAT
>NZ_DAORSO010000306.1:0-1781 GCF_035443565.1 Ornithinibacter sp.
GGGTCCGGGAAGTCCACCGGCCACCCCTTGGCGGCCAACCGGTCGCGCACGCGCCGCAGGTCGTCCGGCGTGGCCTCGGAGTGGGTGAGGTCGGCGATGGCCGCCGCGATGTCGTCAGGGCTGGCCGGGGCGATGGACGCCCGGCGCAGGGCCTTGGCGACCTTCTTGACCTCGCCGCGCGTCAGGCGTCGCTCGAGCAGGGCGAACAGGGGGACGTAGTCGTGCTCGGGGACCCCGGTGGGGTAGCCCTCGCGCAGCCACGCGACGATGCGGCCCAGGTAGGAGCCGGGCTCGGTGTCGTCCTCGTCGTCGAGGTCGTCACCGGGCGGGTTGCCGAGCGGCCACCCGCCCAGGACCAGTCGGGCGGCAACCCTGCGCAGGTCACTCTGCGGCAGTGGAGCCTTCGGGGCGCTCCCGGATGCTGCGTGGTCGGCGCTCAGCGCTCCGCCGGCGACCAGCGCCAGCGCGACCGACAGCGTGCGGGTGGATCCGATGCGCTGACGCAGCAGCGCGAGGAGGGGCGCGGCATCCTCTTCCGGGATGCCGTCGGGGTAGGCCTCGGCGAGGTACCTGAGGGCTTGGCTGTTCGTGTCGACCATGGTGTGGGTGGGATTCCCTCTCGTTACTTGTCGACGATCGTCGGCAGGATGCCGTCGCCGCTGAAGCTCACCGTCTTGCCGAAGCCGGAGGCGGCGATCATCGTGATGCCGAGAGCGACGGACGCGACGATCACGGCCAGGAGCACGCCTGCGACGGCCCGGCCGAGCACGGTGGGGTGGAAGGTGGTGTGGCCGCTGGCGTCCTCGGTCTCCGTGCTCCCGGTGACGAGAGCGCGCATCGCGAGCGCATAGACCACGGGGAGGCCGGCGCCGAAGATGAGGCCGGCGAAGAGGACACTGGCCGCGCCCTGGAGTGCAAGTTCGATGCTGCGCATTGCTGGGTCCTTTCGGTCAGTGGCTCTTGGTGCGGTGGGTCGTGGTGCCGGCCGGGTCCTCGGGCGTCTCGGGTGCGGGCGGGAACTTGTCGAGGACGTCGTCGGCGGTGTCCCACTCGTCGTTGACGTTGTGAGCGCCGACGTTGTCCTGCTTGGACCGCCAGAACATGTACGCCGAGGCGAGGCCGAGCACGATGAACACGATGACCGCGCCGAGCGCTCCACCGATGCCGTTCCCGAGCCACCACGTGAGGGCGCCGACCAGGGCCGCGAGGGGGAAGGTCGTCGCCCACGCGGTGACCATGCGCCCGGCGGTGTTCCAGCGCACGTGGGTGCCCCGCCCGAGTCCGCCGCCGAGGACGGATCCGGTGGCGACGTGGGTCGTGGAGAGGGCGAAGCCGAGGTGGCTCGCAGCGAGCAGGGTGGCTGCGGTGGCGCCGTCGCTGGCCATGCCCTGGCGAGGGGTGATGTCGACCAGACCCTTGCCGAGGGTGCGGATGATGCGCCAGCCGCCCAGGTAGGTGCCGGCGGCGATCGACAGGGCAGCGCTGACCTTGACCCACCAGGGGACCGAGGTGGTGTCGGTCCAGTGGCCGCTCGCGAGCAGGGCCAGGGTCATGACCCCCATCGTCTTCTGCGCGTCGTTGGTGCCGTGGGCGAGGGAGACCAGCGAGGCGCTGCCGATCTGGCCGTAGCGGAAGGTGCCCTCACCGAGCTTGTGGACGATCGAGTTGGTGATGCGGTGGACGAGCCAGCACCCGATGAAGGCGACGATCAGGGCGATCACCGGGGACAGGAAGCTCGGCAGCAGGACCTTGCCGACGACGCCGTCGAGCTTGGTGCCGTC
>NZ_DAORSO010000307.1:0-1771 GCF_035443565.1 Ornithinibacter sp.
TGCCCAGCCGCTTCCCGAACCTGCTCGTCAACGGCAGCTCGGGCATCGCCGTCGGTATGGCCACGAACATCCCGCCGCACAACCTGCGCGAGGTCGCCGCGGCCGCCGAGTGGGTGCTCGCCCACCCCGACGCCACCCGCGAGGAGACCCTCGCCGCGGTCATGACCGAGATCAAGGGCCCCGACTTCCCCACCGGCGCGCTCATCATGGGCACCCGCGGCATCGAGGACGCCTACCGCACGGGCCGTGGCTCGATCATCATGCGCGCGGTCGTGCAGGTCGAGGAGATCCAGGGCCGGCAGTGCCTGGTCATCACCGAGCTGCCCTACCAGGTCAACCCCGACAGCCTCGCGCAGAAGATCGCCGAGCACGTCAAGGACGGACGCCTGTCCGGCATCGCCGACATTCGCGACGAGACCTCGGGCCGCACCGGCCAGCGCCTCGTCATCGTGCTCAAGCGTGACGCCGTGGCCAAGGTCGTGCTGAACAACCTCTACAAGCACACCCAGCTGCAGACGAACTTCGGCGCGAACATGCTGGCGCTCGTCGACGGGGTGCCGCGCACGCTGCCGATCGACGCGTTCATCCGGCACTGGGTCGAGCACCAGATCGACGTCATCCAGCGCCGCACGGCCTACCGGCTGCGCAAGGCCGAGGAGCGCATCCACATCCTGCGTGGTCTGCTGAAGGCGCTCGACGCGCTGGACGAGGTCATCGCGCTGATCCGGCGCTCGCCGACGGTGGATGCCGCCCGCACCGGTCTCATGGAGCTGCTCACCATCGATGAGATCCAGGCCCAGGCGATCCTGGACATGCAGCTTCGGCGCCTCGCAGCGCTGGAGCGCCAGAAGATCATCGACGACCACGACGAGCTCGAGGCGATGATCCTCGACTACACCGACATCCTCGCCAAGCCCGGGCGCCAGCGCGACATCATCTCCGAGGAGCTCGCCGAGATCGTGCGGCGCTTCGGGGACGACCGGCGCACGCAGGTGCTGCCGTTCGACGGGGACATGTCGATGGAGGACCTCATCCCCGAGGAGGACGTCGTCGTGACGATCACCCGCGGTGGCTACGCCAAGCGCACCCGGGTCGACGCGTACCGCTCGCAGCGTCGCGGCGGCAAGGGTGTGCGCGGGGCGTCGCTGCGCGGCGAGGACATGGTCGACCACTTCTTCACGACGACCTCGCACCACTGGCTGCTGTTCTTCACCAACCTCGGCCGCGTCTACCGCGCCAAGGCGTACGAACTGCCGGATGCCGGTCGTGACAGCAAGGGTCAGCACGTCGCCAACGTCATGGCCTTCCAGCCCGGGGAGAAGATCGCCCAGGTGCTGGCGGTGCGCGACTACGACAGCGGGGCCTACCTCGTGCTGGCCACGAAGAGCGGTCTGGTCAAGAAGACCCGCCTCGGCGAGTACGACAGCCCGCGCAGCGGTGGGCTCATCGCCGTGAACCTGCGCGACGGTGACGAGCTCGTCGGCGCCGGCCTGGCCGAGGCCACCGACGACCTGCTGCTCGTCTCCCGCAAGGGCCAGTCGGTGCGCTTCCACGCCGACGACGCCACGCTGCGCCCGATGGGCCGCGCCACCTCGGGCGTCACCGGCATGAAGTTCCGCGGCGACGACTCGTTGCTGTCGATGTCGGTCGTCGAGGCCGGCACCGACCCCGACGTGTTCGTCGTGTTCGAGTCGGGCCTGGCCAAGCGCTCGAAGGCCTCGGAGTGGAACGTCAAGGGCCGCGCCATCCTCGGGGTGGCCGTCGCCAAGCT
>NZ_DAORSO010000308.1:0-1767 GCF_035443565.1 Ornithinibacter sp.
CGAGGGCGCTGCGCACGGGCATCGGCGTCAGGCCGCCCATCGCGCACAGCGACCCCTTGGTCATCGTCGTGCAGAGGTCCTCGAGGAGGGTGAGCTGGGTGCGGCGCACGCCGTCATCAGGTGCGGCGATGACGCGGTCGATGACCTCGACCCCGCGAATCGACCCGACGCGGCAGGGCGTGCACTTGCCGCAGGACTCCTTGGCGCAGAACTCCATGGCGAAGCGGGCCATGGCCGCGGCGTCGAGGGTGTCGTCCCACACGACGATGCCGCCGTGACCGACCATCGCCCCGGCCTCCGCGAACGCCTCGTAGTCCATCGGCAGCGCGAACTGCGACGGGGGGAGGTAGGCGCCCAGGGGGCCGCCGACCTGCACCGCCTTCACGGGACGCCCGGATGCCGTGCCCCCACCGAAGTCGTTGACCAGGGTGTCGAGGGTGATGCCGAAGTCGGCCTCGACGATGCCGCCGCGCGCGACGTTGCCGGCGAGCTGGAAGACCTGCGTGCCGCGCGAGCGACCCGTCCCGAGTGCGGCATACGCCTCGCCGCCGTCGGCCAGCACCATCGGCACGGCCGAGAGCGTCAGCACGTTGTTGACGACCGTGGGGCGCCCGAAGAGCCCCTCGAGCGCCGGGATCGGGGGTTTGGCCCGCACCTCGCCGCGCTTGCCCTCGAGGGACTCGAGCATCGAGGTCTCCTCGCCGCAGATGTAGGCGCCAGCACCCACCCGCACGTCGAGGTCGAAGCGGCGCCCGCTGCCGAGCACGGACTCACCGAGGATGCCGTGGGCGTAGCAGATCTCGATGGCGCGGCGCAGGGTGGTGATGGCGAGCGGGTACTCGCTGCGCAGGTAGACGAACCCCTCGGTCGCACCGACGGCCAGGGCGGCGATGGCCATGCCCTCGATGAGGGTGAACGGGTCGCCCTCGATGAGCATGCGGTCGGCGAACGTGCCGCTGTCGCCCTCGTCGGCGTTGCAGCAGACGAACTTCACGTCGGCGGATGCCGTGCGCACCGTCTCCCACTTGATGCCGGCCGGGAAGCCGGCACCCCCGCGGCCGCGCAGGCCGGAGGCCGTGACCTCGGCCACGACCGCCTCGGGGGTGAGCTCGATGGCGCGCAGGAGCCCGGCGAGGCCGCCGTGCTCCCGGTAGGCGGCGAGGTCGGTCGGCTCGATGACCCCGACCCGGGCGAAGGACACCCGGTGCTGGCGGGCCATCCACGGGTGGTCGTCGACGGGCCCGATGCACCGGTCGGTGTCGTCGAGGGCACCGTCGAGCAGCGGCCCCACCTCGGCCTCGGTGATGTTGCCGTACCCGACCCGGCCGCCCTCGGTCTCGAGCTCGACGAGCGGCTCGAGCCACAGCATCCCCCGAGAGCCGTGGCGGCGCACCGTGATCCCGGCGGCCGCGATCGCCTCGGCGACGGCGTCGGCACCCGCGGCGACGGCCGCGCTGTCGCAGGAGACCCACGCGGTGCTCATGCCTGCCACCCGGCGGTGAGGGCCTCGATGCGCTCGGGGGAGAGGGCGGTGTGCAGCGCGCCGTCGATCTGCCCGGACGGGCCCTGGGCGCACAGGCCCAGACAGAACACCTCGGCGACCTCGACGTCAGCGGAGGCGCTCCAGCGCTCGGTGGCTGCGGTGTAGGACGTCTGCGCCCCGCGGGCCTGGCAGGCCTCGCCGCGGCACAGGCTGACGCGGTGGGCGACCGGGGGAGTGCGCCGGAAGTCGTGGTAGAAGGTCACGACCCCGTGCACGTCGGCCCG
>NZ_DAORSO010000309.1:0-1765 GCF_035443565.1 Ornithinibacter sp.
TGCGTGACACCGCCGCGTGACCTTTCGCTCACCAATCCGTCGGGCACCAAAGCCCGACGCCGGTCGGGCCTGTGTCACGGTGAAAGGCCAACAGCGAGGAGCTACCGTGTCCGCCCGTTCTGCCGCCGTCCGATGAGCGAGCGACTTCAGGACCTGCTCGAGGAGCGCGCCGCCGAGGATCTCGGCGACGGCCCAGCCGACGACATCATCGAGGCCGTCGAGGAGATGGTGGCCCACCCCGAGTACCCCTGCCTCGGCGCTCGGTCGGTCTTCCGGCGCGATGCGGCGACCCTCGTCGTCCTCGACGACCTCTCCGACACCAGTGACGGAGGCAGCCTCGACCTGTTGGCAGCGGCCCTCGCCCGCTACGCCGACGAGGTCGACGTCGAGGGAGACCTCGTCTCGTTCGTCGCCTGCTTCCGCGAACCCGTTCCGAATGACGAGCGCGAGTTCGAGAACCTGCTCTGGGGCGCACTGCAACACCTGCACGACCAGGACGACGAGCCGTGGGCTGACGGTGTCGCCGCCGACCCCGACAGCCCGCACTTCGCGTTCAGCCTGTCCGGCACGGCGTTCTTCGTCGTCGGGCTGCACCCCAACAGCTCGCGCGTCGCTCGTCGAACGCCCCTGCCGACCCTGGTGTTCAACCTGCACGAGCAGTTCGAGCGGCTGAGAGCTGACGGCCGCTTCGAGCGCATGCGCGACACGATTCGCCGTCGCGACACCGATCTCCAGGGTTCTCTCAACCCCATGGTGAGCGACCATGGCAAGGAGTCCGAGGCTCGCCAGTACGCAGGTCGCGCCGTGCCCGACCGCTGGTCGGCGCCCTTCCACGCAACCGACGCGACCGACACACCACACGCAGACGGTCCAGCCGATGCAGCCGGCCCGGCCGAAGCATCCGCCACAACTGCTACAACCGACACAGCCGATGCAACGGAGACGCCGCAGTGAACCCGGCACGTACCCGCTTCCCGCGCAATGCGGCCGCCCCGACCTACGCCGGAACCGCGTCCGGCCCTGCGCCGGGCTGGTCACGGATCGCCCCGCAGACCGGCGTCGCCGTCGAGCTCGAGCCTGGCGATCGGCTCACCGTGCTCGACCCCCTGGGTGAGCAGGTGAGCGACCTCTACCTCGTGGCGGCCGGGGACCCTGCCGAGGTGTTCTCGGCCGGCCGCACCACCGACTTCGGGAACTCGATCTACGTGTCGACCGGGTCCCGGCTGTGGTCCAACCGCAGCCAGGTCATGGCCGACGTCGTCGACGACACCGTGGGCGTGCACGACCTGACGCTCACGCCGTGCAGCCAGGCCACGTTCGACCTGCTCTACCCGGAGTTCGACGGTGCCCCCCACCCGTCGTGCTTCGCCAACCTGTGCGGGGCACTGGCCCCCTTCGGCGTCGACCCGGACTCGATCGGGTCGACCCTCAACGTCTTCATGGACGTGTGGACCGACGCCCGCGGTGAGCTGCACATCGACCCTCCGCCCACCCGTCCGGGCGATCGCTTCACCATCGAGGCGCGGATGCCGGTGGTCGTCGGGGTGACCGCGTGTTCGGCCGAGAAGTCGAACAACGGGACCTGCACGCCGATCGACTGGCTGGTCGAACGCGCCGAACTCTGACCCCAACGAGTACTGACCCTGCCGAGCACTGACCCTGCCGAAGACTGAGCCCGCCGAGCATTTTCCCGCGGCCGTGTCGGTGGGTCGAGGCAGGATGGCCGGATGGACGAGTCGCGCCCCGAGGTCATGCTCGCTGACGT
>NZ_DAORSO010000310.1:0-1764 GCF_035443565.1 Ornithinibacter sp.
AGTCCAGCCGAACGCGCTCGCCGACGCGCGGGACCACCGCTGTCCAGCCCAGCTCGCGCGCGATGCGGTCGGCGAGGGCCCGTGAGGCCGCCGGCTCACCGTGCACGGCGTACAGCGTCGTGGGTGGCGTCTCGATCCGGCTCAGCCACTCGATGATCTCGTCGGAGTCGGCGTGCACCGAGAATTCCGGGTCGTCCACGACCTCGGCGCGCACCGGCACGTAGCGGCCGTGCATCTTGACCTCCCGGGCGCCCTCGAGCAGGTCTCGTCCTCGCGTCCCCACGGCCTGGTAACCGGTGAGGACGACGCAGTTGCGGGGGTCGCCGAGCTGGTGCGCGAGGTGGTGCACGACCCGGCCACCGGTCGCCATGCCGGAGGCCGAGATGATGACGCAGGGATGACGCGGCACGTTCAGCGCCTCCGACTCGACCGCGTTGCGCACGATGCGCAGGTCCGGCACGCCCAGGCTGTCGACCTCCCAGCCGGGTGGCAGCAGGCCTGGGTCGACCGTCGCCAGGTAGCGGCGATAGACGTCCAGGGCCCGCTGCGCCATCGGACTGTCGAGGTAGACGGGCACGGTGGGGACGGCACCACTGGTCATCAGCTCCCCGACCCGCAGGAGGACGAGCTCGGTCCGGTCGATGGCGAAGGCGGGGACGAGCACGGTGCCGCCTCGCGCGAGAGTGCGGCGGATGGCGCCGGCCAGCACGTCGTCCGCCGGGTCGGGGGACCGTGGTGGGTGAGTGCGGTCGCCGTAGGTCGACTCGACGACGATGACGTCGGCCGACGGAGGGTTCTCGCGGCGAGGCACCAACGGGTGGTCCGCGCGGCCCAGGTCGCCGCTGAACAGCACGGTCGACCCGGCTGCGTCCACGAGCACGCTCGTCGCACCGAGGATGTGCCCCGCCGAATGAAGGGTCACGGTGACGTCCTCTGTCAGGGGGACGGCGTCGTGCAGCGGCACCGGGCGCAACAGCGGGAGGGTCTGCTCCACGTCGAGCTCGTCGTAGAGGGGCAACGCCGGACGGTGTCGGGAGAACCCCGCCTGGTTGGCGTACCCCGCGTCCTCCTCCTGGATTCGAGCGCTGTCACGCAGCACGATCGCCGTGAGCTCAGCCGTCTGGTCCGTGCAGATGACCGGCGCCGCCAAGCCGTCGCGAACCAGCCGGGGCAGGTAGCCGCAGTGGTCGAGGTGCGCATGGGTCAGCACGACGCCGTCGAGGCTGGCCGGGTCGACCGGGAGCACGTCCCAGTTGCGCTGCCGCAGCTCGCGAAGTCCCTGGTAGAGACCTGCGTCGACGAGCACGCGAGAGGCGCCGGTCTCGACGAGGAAGCGGCTGCCGGTGACGGTGCCGGCAGCCCCCCAGAACGTCAACGTGGGGCTGCTCACGCCTCCATCGTCCTCCCCGCGTGGGTCCGGGGACAGTGGTGCCGAGGGACTGGTTCCTCACACCGCCTCGCGACCCGGGCGCGGCGCACCCGACGACGAAGGGCCGCACCGGATGCCGGTGCGGCCCTTCGTGGTCAGGCTCTAGCTGGCGGTCGTGCCCGAGGCACTGCTGCCGCTGCCACCACTGGTGCGGCGACGGTTGCGGGTGCGGCGGGGACGGCCGGCGCCCTCCGCGGGTGCGTCACCGTCACGCGACGACGGGCGAGCGGCATCCGATCGACGGTTACCGCCGCGGCCGCGGTCCCCACGGTCGTTGCCACGCTCGTTGCCGCGGCCGCCCGACGGGCCCCGACGACCGGCACCCTTGCCGGTCT
>NZ_DAORSO010000311.1:0-1763 GCF_035443565.1 Ornithinibacter sp.
GGCACCTCGACCGAGCCGATGTTCTTCATCCGCTTCTTGCCGGCCTTCTGCTTCTCGAGCAGCTTGCGCTTGCGCCTGATGTCACCGCCGTAGCACTTGGCCAGGACGTCCTTGCGGATGGCGCGGATGTTCTCGCGGGCGATGACCCGGGCGCCGACGGCGGCCTGGATCGGCACCTCGAACTGCTGGCGCGGGATGAGCTCCTTGAGCTTGCCGGCCATCATGACGCCGTAGCCGTAGGCCTTGTCCTTGTGAACGATCGCCGAGAAGGCGTCGACGGTCTCGCCCTGGAGCAGGATGTCGACCTTGACGAGGTCGGCGACCTGGTCACCGTCGGGTTCGTAGTCGAGGCTCGCGTAGCCGCGGGTTCGGGACTTCAGCTGGTCGAAGAAGTCGAAGACGACCTCGGCCATCGGCAGGGTGTAGCGCATCTCGACGCGCTCCTCGGACAGGTAGTCCATGCCGAGCAGGGTGCCGCGCTTGCCCTGGCAGAGCTCCATGATCGCGCCGATGAACTCGCTCGGCGCGAGGATCGTGGCGCGGACCTTGGGCTCGCGCACCTCGGCGATCTTGCCGCCGGGGAACTCGCTGGGGTTGGTGACGGTGATCTGCGTGCCGTCGTCCATCCCCACTTCGTAGACGACGTTGGGCTGCGTGGAGATCAGCTCGAGGTCGAACTCGCGCTCGAGCCGCTCGCGCACGATCTCCAGGTGCAGCAGCCCGAGGAAGCCGCACCGGAACCCGAAGCCGAGGGCCACCGAGGTCTCCGGCTCGTAGACGAGCGCGGCGTCGTTGAGCTTGAGCTTGTCGAGGGCCTCGCGCAGGTCGGGGTAGTCCGAGCCGTCCAGCGGGAACAGGCCCGAGAAGACCATCGGCTTGGGGTCGCGGTACCCACCGAGCGCGTCGGTCGCGGGCTTGGCGGCGTTGGTGACGGTGTCGCCGACCTTGGACTGGCGCACGTCCTTCACGCCGGTGATGAGGTAGCCGACCTCGCCGACGCCCAGACCCTTGCCCGGCACGGGCTCAGGGCTGATGACGCCGATCTCGAGCAGCTCGTGGGTGGCCTTGGTCGACATCATGGCGATCCGCTCGCGCGGGTTGAGGTTGCCGTCGATGACCCGCACGTAGGTGACGACACCGCGGTAGGTGTCGTAGACGGAGTCGAAGATCATCGCCCGGGCGGGCGCGTTGGCGTCGCCGGTGGGTGCCGGGATCTGGCGGACGATCTCGTCGAGCAGCGGCTCGACCCCGACCCCGGTCTTGCCGGAGACCTGGAAGCAGTCCTCGGGCTCGCACCCGATGAGCTTGGCGAGCTCCTCGGCGTACTTCTCCGGCTGCGCGGCCGGCAGGTCGATCTTGTTGAGCACCGGGATGATCGTGAGCTCGTTCTCCATCGCGAGGTAGAGGTTCGCGAGGGTCTGCGCCTCGATGCCCTGCGCCGCGTCGACGAGGAGCACGGCGCCCTCGCAGGCGGCGAGGCTGCGGCTGACCTCGTAGGTGAAGTCGACGTGACCGGGCGTGTCGATCATGTTCAGCACGTGCTGGGAGCCGTCGAGGTCCCACGGCATCCGCACCGCCTGGCTCTTGATGGTGATGCCGCGCTCGCGCTCGATGTCCATCCGGTCCAGGTACTGGGCCCGCATCGACCGGTCGTCGACGACGCCGGTGATCTGCAGCATCCGGTCGGCCAGGGTCGACTTGCCGTGGTCGATGTGGGCGATGATGCAGAAGTTGCGGATCGCCTCCGGCGGCGTGGCGTGCGG
>NZ_DAORSO010000312.1:0-1755 GCF_035443565.1 Ornithinibacter sp.
AGACCGGCAAGGGTGCCGGTCGTCGGGGCCCGTCGGGCGGCCGCGGCAACGAGCGCGGCAACGACCGTGGGGACCGCGGCCGCGGCGGTGACCGACGCTCGGATGCCGCTCGTCCGTCCTCGCGCGACGGTGACGCACCCGCTGAGGGCGCGAGCCGTCCCCGCCGCACCCGCAACCGTCGCCGCACCAGTGGCGGCAGCGCCTCGGGCGAGACCACCAGCTGAGACCTGCCGACGAAGGGCCGCACCGGCTTCCGGTTGCGGCCCTTCGTCGTCGGGCGCGCCGCGCCGGCACGCGAGCGGGTGTGAGGAACCAGTCCCCCGCCACCACTGTCCCCGCACGCACGCGGGGAGGACGATGGAGGCGTGAGCAGCCCCACCCTGACGTTCTGGGGGGCTGCCGGCACCGTCACCGGCAGCCGCTTCCTCGTCGAGACCGGCGCCTCTCGCGTGCTCGTCGACGCAGGTCTCTACCAGGGACTTCGCGAGCTGCGGCAGCGCAACTGGGACGTGCTCCCGGTCGACCCGGCCAGCCTCGACGGCGTCGTGCTGACCCATGCGCACCTCGACCACTGCGGCTACCTGCCCCGGCTGGTTCGCGACGGCTTGGCGGCGCCGGTCATCTGCACGGACCAGACGGCTGAGCTCACGGCGATCGTGCTGCGTGACAGCGCTCGAATCCAGGAGGAGGACGCGGGGTACGCCAACCAGGCGGGGTTCTCCCGACACCGTCCGGCGTTGCCCCTCTACGACGAGCTCGACGTGGAGCAGACCCTCCCGCTGTTGCGCCCGGTGCCGCTGCACGACGCCGTCCCCCTGACAGAGGACGTCACCGTGACCCTTCATTCGGCGGGGCACATCCTCGGTGCGACGAGCGTGCTCGTGGACGCAGCCGGGTCGACCGTGCTGTTCAGCGGCGACCTGGGCCGCGCGGACCACCCGTTGGTGCCTCGCCGCGAGAACCCTCCGTCGGCCGACGTCATCGTCGTCGAGTCGACCTACGGCGACCGCACTCACCCACCACGGTCCCCCGACCCGGCGGACGACGTGCTGGCCGGCGCCATCCGCCGCACTCTCGCGCGAGGCGGCACCGTGCTCGTCCCCGCCTTCGCCATCGACCGGACCGAGCTCGTCCTCCTGCGGGTCGGGGAGCTGATGACCAGTGGTGCCGTCCCCACCGTGCCCGTCTACCTCGACAGCCCGATGGCGCACCGGGCCCTGGACGTCTACCGCCGCTACCTGGCGACGGTCGATCCCGGCCTGCTGCCGCCCCGCTGGGAGCTCGACACCCTGGGCGTCCCGGACCTGCGCATCGTGCGCAACGCGGTCGAGTCGGAGGCGCTGAACGAGCCGCGCCATCCGTGCATCATCATCTCGGCCTCCGGGATGGCGACCGGTGGGCGGGTCGTGCACCACCTGGCACACCAGCTCGGCGACCCCCGCAACTGCGTCGTCCTCACGGGCTACCAGGCCGTGGGGACCCGTGGGCGGGACCTGCTCGAAGGCGCCCGGGAGGTCAAGATGCACGGCCGCTACGTGCCCGTGCGCGCCGAGATCGTGGACGACCAGGAGTTCTCGGTGCATGCCGACTCCGACGAGGTCATCGAGTGGCTGAGCCGGGTCGAGACACCGCCCACGACGCTGTACGCCGTGCACGGTGAGCCGGTGGCCTCACGGGCCCTCGCCGACCGCGTCGCGCGTGAGCTGGGCTGGACAGCGGTGGTCCCGCGCGTCGGCGAGCGCGTTCGGCTGGACT
>NZ_DAORSO010000313.1:0-1751 GCF_035443565.1 Ornithinibacter sp.
TCGCGCTGCGGGCGACGCGCACCATGTACGAGATCACGGTGGGGGAGCACCCGGCCTACCAGGTGCCGATCCTCGGGTTCCGCGGCACCCCGACCGGGATCGATGCCGCGCTCGTGGCACGCAGCGGCATCCTTCCCCAGATCAACACGGGGATGGCCGGGCGGGTCGCAGGCACCGGGCAGGTCGGGGCTGGGCTCGTCACGCCGCCGGAGCAGTGCTTCCCGGCCGCACTTGCCGCCCTTGCGGCACGGGTGCCTGAAGGGCCGTGAAAGGATTGGCCCGTGACCGCGACGACGCTTGACGGCAAGGCCATCCTCGAGACGATCAAGGGAGAGCTGCGGGCGCGCGTCGCCGCCCTTGCCGAACAGGGCGTCGTCCCCGGGCTCGGAACCGTCCTCGTCGGTGAGGACCCGGGCAGCCAGTGGTACGTCGGGGCCAAGCACCGCGACTGTGCCGAGATCGGCATCCGCAGCATCCGCCGCGACCTGCCCTCCGGGACGACCCAGGACGAGGTGCTCGAGGTCGTGCGCGGCCTCAACGAGGACCCCGAGTGCACCGGCTTCATCGTGCAGCAGCCGACCGGGCTCGACGAGAACGCCATCCTGTCGGCCGTCGACCCCACGAAGGACGTCGACGGCCTGCACCCGATGAACCTCGGGTGGCTCGTGCTCGGCGAGACGGCGCCCCTGCCGTGCACCCCGGTCGGGTGCATCGAGCTGCTGCGCCGCTACGACGTACCGATCGCCGGCGCCAAGGTCGTCGTCGTCGGGCGCGGCCTCACCGTGGGTCGGCCCCTCGGGCTCATCCTCACCCGCCGCTCGGAGAACGCCACGGTCACGCTGTGCCACACCGGCACCCGTGACCTGGCCGCCGAGGTGCGCCAGGCCGACATCGTCGTCGCGGCCGCGGGGGTGCCCGGCATCATCACCGGAGACATGGTCAAGCCAGGGGCTGCGGTGCTCGACGTCGGGGTCTCGCGCATCGAGGACGTCGAGAGCGGCAAGTCGATCGTCGCCGGTGACGTGCACCCGAGCGTGTGGGACGTCGCCGGGTTCGTCAGCCCGAACCCCGGAGGTGTCGGGCCGATGACCCGGGCGATGCTGCTGTCCAACGTCGTCCTCGCGGCCGAGCAGGCACTGGCGGGCGGTTCCTGATGGCGGTGGCCGCGAGCCCGGTGATGAACCGGGTCTGGCAGGTCATGCCGGTCGTCGGTCTCGCCGCGCTGGCCGCGACGTGGGGCCGGTCGATCAACCTGGTCGTCGTCGTCCTCATCGCCTTCTTGCTCGCCGGGAGCGTGCTCGCGGCGGTGCACCACGCCGAGGTGGTCGCCCACCGGGTCGGGGAGCCTTTCGGTTCACTCGTGCTCGCCGTCGCGGTGACCGTCATCGAGGTGGCCCTCATCGTCACGCTCATGCTCTCGGGCGGGGACGAGGCGGCCACCCTGGCGCGGGACACGGTCTTCGCCGCGGTCATGATCACCGTGAACGGCATCCTCGGTTTGTCGCTGCTGCTCGGGTCGCGCCGGTTCGGCACGGTGCGCTTCAACGCCGAGGGCACCGGTGGCGCGCTCGCGACCGTGGCCACCTTGGCCACCGTCTGCCTCGTGCTGCCGACGGTCACCGAGAGCGCCCCCGGCCCCGAGTTCACCCCGACCCAGCTGGCCTTCGCCGCGGTCGCCTCGCTCGCGCTGTACCTTGCCTTCGTCGTCACCCAGACGGTGCGCCACCGCGACTTCTTCCTGCCCGTCTCGC
>NZ_DAORSO010000314.1:0-1746 GCF_035443565.1 Ornithinibacter sp.
GTGGCCGGGCCGGTGGCAGCGGCCGTGCGCGAGCGGCTCGGGTCGACGACCGCCGTCTCCGCCGCCCTGCTCGACGCCGCGGCCGACGGCTACGCAGCAGCCGACGTCGTGGCCCTGGTCGACGCCGCCGTGGCGCGTGACGCAGCCGCCGTGGCGCGGGTGCTGCCCGCGGTGCTGGCCATCGGCCACACCTCCGGGGCCGACCTCGTCATCGGCATCGCCGCCGCCCTGCGCCACCTGCGACCCCTGCGCCAACTGGGCCACCTGTGCCAGACCCCCACCAGCACCACCCACACCACCCCCATCGGATGGAGCGCCGCATGAGCACCCACGTCGAACTGAGAACCGGCGCCTACCACGACTCGGTCAGCCTCATGCAGGTCTCGAGGGTCGTCGCCGGCACTCCCGGCGTGCTGGCCGCGCAGGTCGCCATGGCCACCGAGCTGAACGTCGACGTGCTGACCTCCATGGGGTTCGACGTCCCGCCCGGGGCCGGCCCGAACGACCTCGTCATCGCCCTGCGCACCGACACCCCGGATGCCGTGGCGGCGGGTCTCGCGGCCGTCGCCGACGCGCTCGCGGCATTGCGGGCGACGAGCGACTCCGGTGGTGGCGACGACACGGTCGCCCCGCGCACCCTCGGCTCGGCCGCGGCCAGGGTGGACGCCACGCTGGCCGTCATCTCGGTGCCGGGGCAGCACGCCGTCACCGAGGCCTTCGACGCCATCACCTCCGGCCTGTCGGTGATGCTCTTCTCCGACAACGTGTCCGTCGAGGACGAGGTGCACCTCAAGGACGCCGCCGCCGCCGCTGACGTGCTCGTCATGGGGCCCGACTGCGGCACCGCCCACATCGGCGGGGTCGCCCTCGGGTTCGCCAACGTCGTGCGCCCCGGCTCGGTCGGCATCGTCGCCGCGTCGGGGACCGGCGCCCAGCAGGTCATGTGCCTGCTCGACGCGGCCGGTGTCGGCATCTCGCACTGCCTCGGCGTCGGCGGCCGTGACCTCAAGGCGGCCGTCGGTGGGCGCTCGACCCGGCAGGCGCTGCGTGCACTGGCCGCCGACCCGGCGACCGACCAGGTCATCGTCGTCTCCAAGCCACCGGACGCAGGGGTCCTCGCCGACCTCGAAGCCCTCGCCGACGAGCTGGGGCTGCAGGTGCACTGGGCGGTGCTGGGGCCGGGCCGCCCCGACCTCACGGCATCCATCGAGTCCTTCCTCGTCGCCCAGGGGGTGCCGGTGCCGACGTGGCCAACGTGGGCTGCCGCCGGCGGTGGCGACGACCCGCTCCTGTCCCGGGGCGCCGCCCTGCGTGGCCTGTTCTGCGGAGGCACCCTCGCCGACGAGGCGATCACGGTCGCCGAGGGTGAGCTGGGCGGCATCCACAGCAACATCCCGCACGACCCGGCCCTGGCGCTCGGCGCCGACCTGCGCCACGACGGCCACGTCGTCATCGACTTCGGTGACGACGGGCTGACCCGCGGCCGCGCCCACCCGATGATCGACCCGACCCTGCGCCAGGAGCGGATCGCCGCCGAGGCGCTCGACCCCACCTGCGGCGTGCTGCTGCTCGACCTCGTCCTCGGGCACGGCGCACACCCCGACCCCGCGGACGAGCTCGCGGATGCCGTCCGCACGGCTCGGGCGACCGCCCTCGCCTCCGGGCGCGCCCTGCCGGTCGTGGTGTCGCTCACCGGAACTGACGGCGACCCGCAGCACCGCTCGAGGTGTGCCGAGGTGCTGGCCG
>NZ_DAORSO010000315.1:0-1715 GCF_035443565.1 Ornithinibacter sp.
CGTCGATGACCTTGACGGCCTGGATGAGGGCGGAGCCGCCACCGGCGACGATGCCCTCCTCGATGGCCGCGCGGGTCGCCGAGATGGCGTCCTCGATGCGGTGCTTCTTCTCCTTGAGCTCGACCTCGGTGTGCGCACCGACCTTGATGACGCAGACGCCACCGGCGAGCTTGGCGAGGCGCTCCTGGAGCTTCTCGCGGTCCCAGTCGGAGTCGGTGCGCTCGATCTCCTGCTTGATCTGGTTGACCCGACCCTCGACGTCCTCGTGGGCACCGGCGCCGTCGATGATGACCGTGGTGTCCTTGGTGACGACGACGCGGCGGGCCTGGCCCAGCGTCTCGAGACCGACCTGGTCGAGCTTGAGCCCGACCTCCTCGGCGACGACCTGGCCGCCGGTGAGCACGGCCATGTCCTGGAGCATGGCCTTGCGGCGGTCACCGAAGCCGGGGGCCTTGACGGCCACGACGTTGAACGTGCCGCGGATCTTGTTCACGACGAGCGTCGACAGGGCCTCGCCGTCGACGTCCTCGGCGATGATGAGCAGCGGCTTGCCGGACTTCACGACCTTCTCGAGCACCGGGAGGATGTCGGCGATCGCCGAGATCTTGCCCTGGTTGATGAGCACGTAGGCGTCCTCGAGGACGGCCTCCATGCGCTCGGGGTCGGAGACGAAGTAGGGGCTGATGTAGCCCTTGTCGAACTGCATGCCCTCGGTGAACTCGAGCTCGGTGCTCGCGGTCGAGGACTCCTCGACGGTGATGACGCCGTCCTTGCCGACCTTGTCGAACGCGTCGGCGATCGTGGCGCCGATCTCCTTGTCCTGCGCGGAGAGCGAGGCGACCTGGGCGATCTCGTCCTTGGACTCGATCTCGCGGGCGGTGTCGAGCAGCTCGGTGGAGACGGCCTCGACGGCCTTGTCCATCCCGCGCTTCAGACCCGACGGGGACGCACCGGCCGCGACGTTGCGCAGGCCCTCGTGCACCATCGCCTGGGCGAGGACGGTCGCGGTCGTCGTGCCGTCACCGGCGACGTCGTTGGTCTTGGTGGCGACCTCCTTGGCGAGCTGGGCGCCGAGGTTCTCGTAGGAGTCCTCGAGCTCGATCTCGCGGGCGATGGTCACGCCGTCGTTCGTGATCGTCGGCGCACCCCACTTCTTGTCGATGACGACGTTGCGGCCCTTGGGGCCGAGCGTCACCTTCACGGCGTTCGCGAGGGCGTCGACGCCGCGCTCGAGCGACTTGCGGGCGGAGTCGTTGAACTCCAGTTCCTTGGCCATTGCTGTCCTTCGTGATCGGGATGCCGGGCGCGCTCGTCGCGCTGCCTGCGGCGGTTGGTCTGGTGGTCACCGTTACCGGACGCGCCCCGGTGGCACCCGGTGAGCGGGTGCGCACCGGGGCGCGGTCACGGCATGCGAGTGCTGCGTCAGCCGACGATGGCGAGAACGTCGCGGGCGGAGAGGATCAGGAACTCCTCGCCGCCGTGCTTGATCTCGGTGCCGCCGTACTTGCTGTAGATGACGCGGTCGCCGACGTTGACGTCGAGCGGGACGCGGTTGCCCTTGTCGTCGATGCGGCCGGGGCCAACTGCGAGGACCTCGCCCTCCTGGGGCTTCTCCTTCGCGGTGTCCGGGATGACAAGACCGGACGCGGTCGTCTGCTCGGCCTCGAGGCTCTTGATGACGATGCGGTCCTCGAGCGGCTTGATGGAAACCGACA
>NZ_DAORSO010000316.1:0-1702 GCF_035443565.1 Ornithinibacter sp.
CGGACGCGACGGCGTACACCCGCGTCAGCGACCCGGCCTTGGCGAAGGGGACCTCACGCTCGGCGACACCACCGCGCAGCTTCGTCTTCAGCTCGGCCCGCTGCTCGTCGCTCATCACCCCGAGGGTGACGGTGACGCCGGTGACGCCGTCGACCGCGGCCAGCGCCGCCGTGGTGTCCTTGGTCAGGGTGTCCTTGAGCGGACAGGCCGCCACGGTGAGCAGGATGGTGACGGCGACGTGACCCGCCTCGTCGGCGGCCACGCTCTCGACCATGCCGAGCTCGGTGACGGGCTTGCGGATCTCGGGGTCGATGACCGTCTCGAGGGCGGCGTGCAGGGCGTCGGGGCTGACCTGGGACATGCGCCCAGTCTAGGTCGGCGAGCCGGTGCCCTCGTCCGCGGCCGCGGCCGCACGCCCGGCCGAGGCGTCGTAGGCCGCCTCGAGCTCCTCGCGCCGCACGAGCACCAGCCCGCGCTCCTCCAGCTCGTCGAGCAGGTCGCGCAGCTCACCGCGCACGAAGTCGCGGGTCGCCTGGTCGCGCAGGGCGATGCGCAGGGCGGCGACCTCACGGGTGAGGAACTCGGTGTCGGCGAGGTTGCGCTCGTCACGGCTGCGGTCCTGCTCCAGCGCCACCCGGTCGCGGTCGGCCTGCCGGTTCTGCGCAAGCAGGATCAGGGGCGCGGCGTAGGACGCCTGCAGGCTCAGGATCAGGGTGAGGAAGATGAAGGCGTACGGGTCGAAGCGCAGGCCCTCGGGCGCCAGGGTGTTCCAGAGCAGCCACCCGGCCACGAAGAGGGTCATCCCGATCAGGAAGTACGGGGTGCCCATGTAGCGGGCGAACTTCTCCGAGAGCACCCCGAAGGTCTCCTCGGTGAACACGCTCGGCGGGTTCCAGCGGCGACGGCCCTCACGGGGCTGGTCGATGCGCACCCGGCGGTCGCGCTCAGCCACGACGCACCCCCTCGGGGGTCATCACGTCGTGGCGCTCCTCGCGCCAGTCCTCGGGAAGGATGTGGTCGAGCACGTCGTCGACCGTGACCGCGCCGAGCAGGTGCCCCTCGGCGTCGACGATCGGCAGGCCGACCAGGTCGTAGGTGGCGAGCATCCGCGCCACCTGGCCGAGGGTGGCGTCGGGCGCGAGCGGCTCGACGTCCTTGTCGAGGATGCCGCCGATCGACGCGTGCGGGGGCTCGCGGAGCAGCCGCTGGATGTGCACCATGCCGAGGTAGCGGCCGGTGGGCGTCTCGAGCGGAGCGCGGCAGACGAACACGGTGCAGGCCAGTGCCGTGGACAGCTCGGCCCGGCGCACCACGGCCAGTGCCTCGGCGATCGACGCCTCGGGCCCGAGGACGACCGGCTCGGTCGTCATCAGGCCACCGGCCGTGTTCTCGTCGTAGGTGAGCAGGCGGCGCAGGTCGGCGGCCTCGTCGGGCTCCATCTTCTGGAGCAGCTCCTCCTGGCGCTCCTTGGGCAGCTCGGCGAGCAGGTCGGCGGCGTCGTCGGGCTCCATCGCCTCGAGCACGTCGGCAGCGCGGCCGACCTCGAGCCCGGCGAGGATCTCGACCTGGTCGTCCTCCGGCAGCTCCTCGATGACGTCGGCGAGGCGCTCGTCGCCCAGCGCCGCGGCCACCTCGGCGCGGCGGCGGGGGGTGAGGTCGTGGATGACCTCGGCGAGGTCTGCGGGCTTGAGGTCCTCGTAGG
>NZ_DAORSO010000317.1:0-1693 GCF_035443565.1 Ornithinibacter sp.
GAATCAATTACGCTGTTCGCTTTTTTTGTAGAATTGAAAGAGAAAAAACAAAGCCGATGGCTTTTTCAGTCGCAAATATGCAGAATATGGGCCTCTTAATACCGATCAGTATGTGTGGGCATAAGCAGGATTCTGTTTTTTTCATACGAAGGCATGACAAAGAAACGTACGGATATTCTATTTTTTAGAGGTTACGCTACCCAAGCATTCAAATGACCCAACTCATTTTTTTGGATATTCCGTTTAGCGAATGCCAACATGACCAGAAAAGCCATGGTTACGAAAAGGTTCATTTTCTTTTCACCCCGTATAGTATGTTGCTCAAACAAGAAATCACGATCAAGACGCCCATTCACCCGTTCAATCGCAGTCCGCTTCTTGTACAGCCGCTTGAATTTGTGGCTATTACGCGCTACTTTATTGAAAACACGCCGATTATCCTCCCGTTTGATTCTGAAAATACGGGAATCCTGGTGTTGCGGTTTGAATCCGTAACGAAGGGAATCAGTCGCACTATCATAGCCTTTGTAAACCAACGCCACTTCCTGTCCTCTTTCATCGACATAGAAAACTTTCCCGTTATAAGTATAGGTCAAATCGGTATCACGGTATTGTTTAGTAGGTCCCTCTTTTTTCCACTGGTTCTTAATATCGATAATCGGAATAATGTCTCTCGATTCAATTTCATCCAGCAGGGGGCCTCCGTCATACCCTCTGTCTGCAAGAAGATAGTTGCAGCTTTTCAATTGAGCATCCGGCAATGCCTTTATTAGTCTTTTCGCGACCGTAGGCTCGCCTTCCGAAGCCTTTGTAAGTTCATAGCCAATCGGCAGTTCATAAGTGGCATCGATGATCAAATGCAATCGATAGCCGAACCACTTCTTCTTGTTCGTCACTTTCTCTCCTGAAGGTGTAGTAGTGGTGTATTGTTTGATGGTAAAGTTCGCCTCAGTGTCCCTTCTGCCGTCTTCTTGTTTATTCTGATTGGGCCCTTTCGCGTAGGAGGGAATGATTTTCCCATCTAGAGCGAGGATTTCGCCAAACCCATCTAGGGAGACGTACATCTCGTCCACTAGCTCGTGGAACATAACATCCAGCAAACCTTGGTGCTGCAACAGTTTCTTTACGAAACGGGAGAAAGCGGCTTCCGTGGGAGCCAACTGATAACGATAAGACCCTTTTTTCGTACGGATGATCCGAGTTTGGAATCCGCATACCTCCCGGAGTTGGCTGTTGCGCTTCAGTTCCCGGATCAAAGCTGCAACTGTGGGGTGTTGGAACACGAAACTGGCAAGGAAAGCCCGCCACATGGTGAACACAGGATAATCATTCCGCCCCTTCCCACGTTCTTCTTCCAAAAGGGCGATGAGTTTCTCGTCCGGCAATGCATTCAGCACGTCATTTAATTTCTCTAAATCCCCGAGCTGGTTATTTTCAAAAATGGATAATTGTGTTATTCTGTTCATAGAAAAAGCGACCTCCTTAATATTTTGTAGTGACTATATTTTACTGCTATTTCAGCAGTATGGGGCGCTTTTTCTTTTTTTTTTTTACATTAGTCGCAAAATCCATAAAACAATAGATCGCCAAGGTGAAAGTGCTGTAACAGCAGGCTTTCACCTTGGCGATTTTTATTTTGCTACATCCGCTATCCTTAGAGCCCCAAGGGCTCCAGAACAGCGTAATTGATTCC
>NZ_DAORSO010000318.1:0-1671 GCF_035443565.1 Ornithinibacter sp.
ATCGCCATCGACGAGTTCGACCCGGCCCAGTTCCTCTGACCGGCCCTGCCGGGGTCAGTGGGAGACGACCGGGGTGCCGATGGGGGCGAAGTCGTAGACCCACTTCGCGACCCCGACCGGCAGGTTGACGCAGCCGTGGGACGCGGAGTAGCCGAACGATGACCGCCAGGGCGCTCCGTGCAGGGCGAAACCTTCGTGGAAGAAGGTGCTCCACGGCACGTTGGGCGTCTCGTAGCGGGTGCCGTCGGCGTTGTTTCCGCGCATCGTCATCAGTTCACGCTTGTAGTAGACCTTGAACGTGCCCCGCACAGTCGGCTTCTCGGCCTGTCCGTCGACCATGGAGATCGGGCCGTAGACGGGCTTCGCGCCGACGTAGGCCGTCATCGTGTGCCGGCTGAGGTTGACGTCGATCCACTTCTCGCCCGGGGCCGCGGGGTACGCGAGGCGCTCGGCGCCGTCCGCGATGACCCGCTCCGTCCACGTGGCCTTGGTGGTCTTGTAGTCGAAGGCGCCCTCGTAGGCCTTGCCGCTGGTCAGGGCGGCCACCGCGGCCGTGGCGAGTGCGTCGGCGTTGGAGACCTCCTTGCCGTCACGAGCCCTGGTCACCACGGTCTTCACGTCACCGGACTGCGTCACGTTCCGCAGACCCGCGCGTGGCTCGACCTTGGCCTCCTTGGCCAGCTTGGCCGCCCACGCCTTGACCTTGTCGGCCTTGATCGTCGGCTCACCCAGCGCCCCGTCGGTGACCGGGATGCTGATCCACGAGACCTTGCGCGCCACGGACGCCTTGTGCGTGTCCTCACCGTCGGAGACCGCCACGGGGGTCTTGGCCAGCGCATTGGCCTTGTCCGCCACGGCCTGCGCCTCATCGGTGGTCACGTCGGGCACGGCCTCGGTGAACTCGACGACGGTACTCGCCGAGGTGAGGTCACGCGCCGCCGCTCCCACGGCATCCTGGAAGGTGCTCTCGACGACGGTCTTGCCGGCCACGGCCGGGACGACGACGAACGACTTCTTGTCCTTGGCGAGCTTCACCGTGGCGTCGACGCCGATGCCACCGGAGTCCTTGACCAGGTCGGCGATGACCACGTCGGTCGCAGCGGGGTCGGTGGTCACGACGGCGTCGACCTCGCGGCTGGACATCAGGGACGTGGCGTACGTCGACCAGGTGCGGTTGGCGAAGACGGCGTCGACCGTCGCGTCGACGTCGACCGCGTAGCCCAGGTCGTTCAAGGATGCCGTGCGGGTCGCCTCGCCGGCCTCCAGCGTCACCTCGACGTCGTCGGCGCGCTCACCCACCGCGGCCGCCACCTCATCGCGCGAGAGCCCGGCCACGGACTGGCCCGCCACCGTGCTGCCCGGGAGGGCGCGGTCCTGGAAGTGGGCGGCATACGCCGTGCCTGCACCCCCGAGCACCACCGCGAGCCCCGCCACGCCGCCGAGCAGCACCTTCTTACGCCTGGTCATGCTCGTTTCGCTCCGCATCTGCATCCCGCCGGCGCACGAAATGCGCCTATCACACCACCATGATGGTGCACGAACCCGGGTTCGCCCAATCCGCCGATCGGTCGACGCACGGCGCGCGACCACGGCGCCTGCGTCACAGGCGGGCAGCAGCCTCGAGGGCGTAGTAGGTCAGCACGATCTGCGCACCGGCCCGTCGGATGCCCG
>NZ_DAORSO010000319.1:0-1670 GCF_035443565.1 Ornithinibacter sp.
ATGAACGGGGCGGTCATCCCGATCCTCGCGCTGTTCGTCGTCGCCGCTGAGGAGCAGGGGGTGGCGCCCGAGCAGCTGACCGGGACCATCCAGAACGACATCCTCAAGGAGTTCATGGTCCGCAACACCTACATCTACCCGCCCGAGCCGTCGATGCGCATCATCAGCGACATCTTCGCGTTCACGAGCCAGAAGATGCCGCGGTTCAACTCGATCTCCATCTCCGGGTACCACATGCAGGAGGCCGGGGCCACGCAGGACCTCGAGCTGGCCTACACGCTGGCGGACGGGGTGGAGTACCTGCGCGCGGGCAAGGCCGTGGGCCTGGACGTCGACGTGTTCGCCCCGAGGCTGTCGTTCTTCTGGGCCATCGGCATGAACTTCTTCATGGAGGTGGCCAAGATGCGGGCCGCCCGCCTGCTCTGGGCGCGACTGGTCAAGGACCAGGGCGCCACCAACCCGAAGTCGCTCAGCCTGCGCACGCACAGCCAGACCTCGGGCTGGTCCCTGACGGCGCAGGACGTGTTCAACAACGTCGTGCGCACGTGCGTCGAGGCGATGGCCTCGACCCAGGGCCACACCCAGAGCCTGCACACCAACGCCCTCGACGAGGCCATCGCGTTGCCGACGGACTTCTCGGCGCGCATCGCCCGCAACACCCAGCTGGTGCTCCAGCAGGAGTCGGGCACGACCCGGGTCATCGACCCGTGGGCGGGCTCGGCCTACGTCGAACGCCTCACCCACGACCTCGCGCGACGCGCGTGGGAGCACCTCGAGGAGGTCGAGGCCGCCGGTGGCATGGCGAAGGCGATCGAGGCCGGCATCCCGAAGATGCGCATCGAGGAGGCCGCGGCCCGCACCCAGGCGCGCATCGACTCCGGCCAGCAGCCGGTCATCGGCGTCAACCGCTACCCGGTCGACGAGGACGAGCCGATCGAGGTGCTCAAGGTCGACAACGCCGCCGTGCGGGCGAGCCAGGTCGCCAAGCTCGAGCGGCTGCGGGCCGAGCGCGACGAGGACGCCACCCGCGCGGCGCTCGCGAAGATGACGGATGCCGCCCGCTCGGGTTCGGACGGGACGCTCGCCACGAACCTGCTCGCCCTCGCGATCGATGCTGCCCGGGCCAAGGCGACGGTGGGGGAGATGTCGGCGGCGATGGAGGAGGTCTTCGGCCGCTACACCGCGCAGATCCGTACGATCGGTGGCGTGTACAGCGCCGAGGCAGGGCAGGACGAGAGCGTGCTGCGCGCCCAGGCACTGGTCGAGGAGTTCGAGGCCGAGCAGGGCCGCCGCCCGCGCATCCTCGTCGCGAAGATGGGCCAGGACGGCCACGACCGCGGCCAGAAGGTCATCGCCACCGCGTTCGCCGACCTCGGGTTCGACGTCGACGTGGGCCCGCTGTTCCAGACCCCGGCCGAGGTTGCCCGCCAGGCCGTCGAGGCCGACGTGCACGTCGTCGGGGTCAGCTCGCTCGCGGCCGGGCACCTCACGCTCGTGCCGGCGCTGCGCCACGAGCTCGACGCCCTGGGCCGTGAGGACCTGATGATCGTCGTCGGCGGCGTCATCCCCGCGCAGGACTTCGAGGCGCTGCGGGCTGCCGGTGCGGACGCGATCTACCCGCCGGGCACGGTCATCAGCACGGCGGCGATCGACCTCATCGGCGACCTGCG
>NZ_DAORSO010000320.1:0-1667 GCF_035443565.1 Ornithinibacter sp.
CGGTCGAAGTAGCCCGACGCGCCGTTGACGTTGACGTAGAGGGCGTCGAAGCTCGTCCCGCCCTGGTCGAGTGCCTCGCGCATCACGTCGCTCGCGTGGTCGAGCACCGTGCCGATCAGCGGCTTGCTGAGGCTCTGCGCCACCCGTTCGCCATGAACGCCAGCCCGCCACAGGGCCTCGTCGGCGTAGATGTTGCCGATCCCCGAGGCCACCCGCTGGTCGAGCAGCACGCGTTTGATGGCGCTGTCGCGGGCCTTGACCGCCCTGATGACCGCAGCCCGGTCGAAGTCCGGGTCGAGCAGGTCGCGGGCGATGTAGGCGATCGAGGTCGGCACCCCGTCCTCGTCGAGGTCGGCCAGCGCCAGCCCGCCGAAAGTCCGCTGGTCGACGAAGCGCAGTTCGGGGCCGTCGTCGGCGAACCGGAAGCGGGCGTGCAGGTGCTTCTCGTCCGGGGCGTCACCCGCCTCGACGAGCAGCTGCCCGCTCATGCCGAGGTGCACGACGAGGCCGAGCGCCTCCTCGAGGTCGAGCCACAGGTACTTGCCGCGGCGGCGGGCTGCCGCGATGCGGCGACCGGTGAGCCGGTCGGCCAGGTCGACCGGGCCGGCGACATGGCGCCGGGCCACGCGCTGGCCGCGCAGCTCGACCTCGGTCAGGCGACGTCCGACGACGTGGTCGGCCAGACCTCGTCGCACGACCTCGACCTCGGGGAGCTCGGGCACCGGTGGGTCAGGCCCCTTCGTGGGCGTCGCGGATGCTGCCCCAAGCCAGCGCCGCAGCCTGCTGCTCGGCCACCTTCTTCGTGCGGCCCTCGCCCTGCCCGAGCACCCTGCCCCCGACGTGCACCTCGGCCCGGAAGCACTTCGCGTGCTCCGGCCCCTCCTCGACGACGGAGTACTCGGGTGATCCGAGCCCGTGCTTGGAGGAGATCTCCTGGAGGCTGGTCTTCCAGTCCAGGCCGGCCCCGAGGGTCACGGCCTGCGCGAGCAGCGGGTCGACGAGGTGGTGCACGAGCTCGGTGGCCGCGGTGATCCCACCGCTCTGGTAGACGGCGCCGATGACCGCCTCGACGGTGTCAGCGAGGATCGAGTCCTTGTCGCGCCCGCCGGTGGTCTCCTCCCCCCGCCCGAGGAAGACGTAGTCACCGAGGCCGAGCGTGCGGCCCACCTCGGCCAGCGCGCGCATGTTGACCACGGATGCGCGCAGCTTGGCCAGCTGGCCCTCGCTGGTGTCCGGGTGGGCATCGTGCAGGGTCGTCGTGACGACGAGGCCGAGCACGGAGTCGCCGAGGAACTCGAGGCGTTCGTTGTGCGGCAGCCCGCCCGCCTCGTAGGCGTAGGAGCGGTGCGTCAGGGCACGCTGAAGAAGCGCCTCGTCGACCGGGCTGCTGGTCACCTGGACCAGGTGGTCCAGCAGCTCGGTGACGGGGCGCGGCGGTGTCAGTGCACCGGGCGCGGACGCCGCCCTCCCCATGGGGAAGCGATCAGCCCTGGTGCTCGGTGCGCTCGGCGACGCCGTAGTGGCGGCCCTTGTAGGTGCCACATGACGGGCACGCAACGTGCGGCTGGGTGAGCGACTTGCACTGGGGGCAGGTCGTCGTGGCGACGGGAGCCGCCTTCCAGTTGGCGCGGCGCGAGCGGGTGTTGGAGCGCGACATCTTCCGCTTC
>NZ_DAORSO010000321.1:0-1660 GCF_035443565.1 Ornithinibacter sp.
CGAACCGGATCCAGCGCCCACTGGATGCCGTGACGTCGGAGCAGCCCGTCGCCCATCCCTGCGGGGCGACGAACCGCACCAGCCCGGCCTCGCGCAGACCGTGGGTGCCGTCGGAGACGGCGAGCGCCTGCCACGTGGCACCGTCCCACCACTGCCAGTGTGCGGTGAGCGGGGCGGTGGAGCCGCACGGCGCCGCGGAGTCGAGCACGAGGTGGATCGAGAGCGTCGACCCGGTCACCGACTCGGGCACCTCGAGCCCCACGGCCACCATGCACGTGTGCCCGAGGGCGTCGACGTCCCGCCGGAACGGGGTGAACTCGCCGGAGGAGCGCACGGTGTGCCGCCACCCCGACCACGCCTCGACGCGCGTCGCCGCGACCGGGGTCGTCGTGTACGACAGGGTCAGCTGGTGGTACTTCGCGGCGACCGGAGCGGTCGGCATCGCGGGCACGGCGTCGGGGGTGCGCACGGCGATGGTCGCGAACGACGACACCTGTTGGAGGTAGTCGCTCCACCCGAAGTCGCCCGAGGCGAGGTAGGCGCGCACGTAGTGGCCGGGCTGGCCTGCGACGGCTGACGGCAGGGATGCCGGGGCGCCGGCCCCGACGACGGCGTTGCTCACGCCGCCGAAGGTCGAGCGGTGCGCGAACTCGTGCCACCCCGACTCCGCGAGCCGCTGCCACTCCAGTCGGGCCGAGGTCGCGGGGGCCGGGTCGGCCCACAGGTCGCCGACGTCGAAACCCACCTCGATCCTGCCGAGCCAGTTCGCCCGCGCCGCCCCGGCCGACGACGCCTTCTTCATCACCCGCACGGGGGCGTCCTCGGTGCCGGACCGTTCGGTGGAGTACCGGCGAGGCAGGCCCTTCAGGGTCGGTTGTTCGGCGAGCAGGTGGATGACACGGTCCCACGAGGGCACGCCGCCGGAGGCCGCGACGGCGGTGTTGACGGTGATGCTGAGGGTGGAAAGGCTCTTGGCGAACGCCTCGTCGCTGCGCACGAAGAAGGCGTCCCCCGCGCGGGCGGTGGCGAGGAACGGCTCGAACTCCTTCGCGAGGTCCACCCGACCGTCGTTCGCGAACGCGGCATCCGGTGCCACCCCGGCGCGGGCGGTCACGGCCACCTGCACGTCGGTGAAACGCAGTCCCTCGGGGACCGGGGTGCGCGGGTCGATGACGCACTCGATCCACGGGTCGCCCCCGTCCGGGTCGACGCAGCCCCCGGTCAGGGCGACCTCGACGACACCCGGGGCGCTGCCGCCGCCGAGGGTGCCGGACGACAGCGTCCCGTCGAGCAGCGGCCAGTGCCACGACGAGCCCGCGCGCAGGGCGCTCACGTCACCCGCCCCCACGAAGGTGATCGCGACCGACAGGTCACCTGCCGAGAAGGCCAGCGCCCCCGAGTGGATGCGCAGCCGGTGCCCGGCCGGGGGCGCCACCAGCGCCTCCTCCGCCGTGGTCGGCGGGGCGATCGGGAAGTCAGGGGCGGCCAGCGCCACCCCGGGGGTGCCGCTGGCCGGCCCGCCGGGCACGAGCACCCGAACCCCGGCCACCGTGGCCCCGTGCGCCGTGAGGGCGTCCAGGGTGCGGTAGCGCCGCTCGTCCCCCGCGGCGTCCTTGCCGCCGCGCAGCACGGTCCCGACGGGGACGACCGCGGGAGCCGT
>NZ_DAORSO010000322.1:0-1642 GCF_035443565.1 Ornithinibacter sp.
GCCAGATCATCTCGTACAGGAACGTCGGGTGGAACACCCCGAGGACGACGGGGTTGCCCGAGGCGTCCTCGACAGCCCGACCGGCGCCCTGGTCCCACTGGTGGATGGTCAGCCCCCACGGCAGCGTCGTGGGGCCGCCGTACAGCTCGTTGTTGAACCAGTTCCCGACGCGTCCGATCGCCTGCGCCAGCGCCACACCCGGCACCGCGGCATCCAGGAAGGGCAGGAAGCGGATACCGACCTGCCGGCAGCCGACCCAGATGCCGAACGCCCCGAGGGCGATCGCGCCCCAGATGCCGAGGCCGCCCTCCCAGATCTTCAGCGCGTCGACCGGGTTGCCGCCCTCACCCCAGTAGGGGTCAGGGGTGGTGATGACGTGGTAGATCCGGCCGCCGACGATGCCGAACGGCACGGCATACGCAGCCACGTCGAGCGCCTGCCCAGCCTCGTAGCCCCGGTCGACGAGGCGTCGGCCGGTGAGCCACACCGCGACCACGATCCCGAGCAGGATGCACACGGCGTACATCCGCAGCGGGACCGGACCCAGGTGCCACACCCCGACCGTGGGGCTGGGCAGGGAGGCGATCACTTGCCGGCAGCCTCGAGCGCCGCGACGAGCTTGGCCGGGTCGAAGGCCGTGCCCTCGGCGTTGACCAGGGTGCCGGTGTCGAGATCCTCGCCGTTCACCTTGACGGTGGGCGTGCCCTTGACGCCATCGGCGAACGACTGCTTCTCGACCGAGTTCACATAGTCGGTGTACTTGCCTGCGGCGACGCAGGACTCCCAGGTCGTCAGGTCCGCGCCGCTCAGACCGGCGGTCTCGGCGAATGCCTTGAGCTGGGCATCGGTCCAGCCATCACCCTCGCGCTCGGGCTGACCGGGGAAGAGCTGGTCACTGTACTCCTGGAACTTGCCGGCGTCCGAGGCGCAGAAGGCCCCGTTCGCGGAGCGCGTGGAGCTGTCGTTCCTGAGGTTGTCGTCGAGGAAGTTCTTCACGTGGTAGACCAGCTTGATCTTGCCGTCGGCGGCCTGCTCGCTCAGCGTCGGCCCGAAGGCCTGCTCGAACATGGCGCACGCCGGGCACTGGTAGTCGACGTAGAGGTCGACGGTGGGTGCACCGTCGACGGGCGTGACGTCCTGGAAGGCCGGGTACCCCTCGCCCAGCTCGCTGACCCCCGCGGGAAGGGCGTTGCCCCCTCCGGTGACGTCGTTCTCCTTCGACATCTGGCTCCAGACGACGCCACCCACCGTGGCGATGATCGCGACGATCGCGACGACCGTGGCGACGACGATCTTGTTCGCCCCGCCCCCGGCGGACTTCTGGGCAGCCTGGATCTTTGCCGCGCGCGCGTTGGCGGCACCCCGATCCGGGGCCTTGGCGGAGTTCTTCGCCATGGTGGTCAGTCTCCTCGTGGTTTAGCGGAACAGCAGACGGTCAAGGGAGGCCAGGGAGCGCGGGCGCCACCACAGCCAGGCCCCGGCAAGGGCGAAGGTCGCATCGCGGGCGATGTCGGTGCCGTACTTCGTCTCACCCGCGGCCACCTGCCCGCCGCCACCGAAGCATCCGCAGTCGATGGTCAGGCCCCTCGCCCACGCCTGGGCGATGCCGATGATGAAGGCGACCATGAGCAGGGTCGAGACG
>NZ_DAORSO010000323.1:0-1619 GCF_035443565.1 Ornithinibacter sp.
CGCACCTGGCTGCGTCGCGGCCTGTGGACCGTGCTCGCCCTCGCGATCCTCGGCGTCACCGCCGTGGGGATCGCCTACGCGCGCACCGACATCCCCGAGCCGAACGAGATCGCCACGGCCCAGACGTCCATCGTCTACTACGCCGACGGCAAGACGGAGCTGGGGCGCCTGTCCGACAGCGAGGGCAACCGCGTGTCGGTGCCGCTGTCCCAGATCCCCGATCACATGCAGAAGGCGATCCTCGCGGGTGAGGACCAGTCGTTCTACCAGAACAACGGCATCTCCCCGACGGGCATCGCCCGCGCCGTGTGGGTCGCCGTCAAGGGCGGCGCCGCGACGCAGGGTGGTTCCACCATCACCCAGCAGTACGTGAAGAACTACTTCCTCACCTCGGACCGCACCCTGGAACGCAAGGCTCGCGAGATCCTCCTCGCCGTGAAGATCGACCGCCAGCAGACCAAGGACGAGATCCTCGAGAACTACCTCAACACCATCTACTACGGTCGCGGCGCCTACGGCATCCAGACCGCGGCGGCGGCGTACTTCAACAAGGACGTGTCCAAGCTGACCGTGGCCGAGAGCGCCTTCCTCGCGTCCGCGATCCGTGGCCCCTCCCTCTACGACCCGGCTCTGGGTGAGCAGCAGGCGGCCAACGCCAAGGAGCGCTCGGGCTACATCCTCGACGCCATGGTCGAGAACGGTTGGCTCTCCGCGAGCGAGCGTGCCGAGGCGACCTTCCCGGACACCTTCGTCGACTACAAGCCCCGCACGCTGCGCGGCACCTCCGGGTACCTGGTGGAGATGGTCAAGAGGGAGCTCATCGCCACGCACAAGCTGAACGAGACCGACATCGACCGGGGCGGGTTGCGGGTGGTGTCCACCATCGAGCGGCCCAAGCAGGTCGACATGGAGAAGGCCATCAAGGAGGAGCGCCCCTCCGAGAAGGACATCGGCATCGGCATGGCCTCGATCACGCCCGGGGACGGGGCGATCGTCGCGCTGTACGGCGGCGCCGACTACGCCAAGCGCCCGCAGAACGCCGCCACCCAGGACAAGATGCAGGCCGGGTCGACGTTCAAGGTCTTCACCCTCATCGCCGCCCTGGAGTCCGGTGACTTCAGTCTGCGCTCCTCGTTGAACGGCGCCAGCCCCCGCTACTTCAAGGAGTTCGCAGACCCCGGCGCCGACACCGAGGCCGGGCGCCGCGGGCGCGTGAAGAACTTCGGGGGCGAGTCCTTCGGTCGGATGGACCTTCGGCGCGCGACCGGCCAGTCGGTCAACACCATCTACGCCGAGCTGAACATCGAGGTCGGCGGGAAGAACTCGATGAAGGCCGCGTCGGATGCCGGCGTGCGCAGCACGCTGCAGCCGAACGTCGGCAACGTGCTCGGCACCGACTACGTCACCGTGCTCGACATGGCCAACGCCTACGCGACCATCGCCGCGGAGGGGGTGCGGGCCAACCCCTACATCGTGAAGGAGATCCGCTTCGCCGACGAGGGCGTCGAGCCGATCACGGCGAAGCCGGTCACCAAGAAGGTCTTCGACAAGGACCTCATGTCCGACGTCATCGACGCGATGACCTACCCCGTCGAAGGTGGCAGTGCTCGCTACGTCGG
>NZ_DAORSO010000324.1:0-1612 GCF_035443565.1 Ornithinibacter sp.
CGGAAGTTGTCAAGTCAAATGAGACGTCTCAAGCCTTCTGAGGTTCGGGTTGGGGGGTTCGCTTCGCGGGGTCGTTGATGGTGACGCGTTCGGGCAGTCGGGGTGGGGTGGGGCGTTGGCTGAACCGTTCGGGGTGGGCGAGCCAGGCGGCGTCGAGGGTGACCTGCCGGGCGGCTCGGATGTCGTGGGCGGTGCCGTAGTGCACCGAGGCTGGGGTGTGCAGGCCGATGCGGGAGTGCCTGTGCTCGTGGTTGTACCAGGTCATGAACTCTTCCATCCACGCGCGGGCGTGGCCGATCGAGTCGAACCGGTCCGGATAGTCGGGGGTGTACTTCATGGTCTTGAACTGGGCCTCGCTGTAGGGGTTGTCGTTGCTGGTGCGGGGTCGGTTGTGTGACCGGGTGACGTCGAGGTCGGCCAGCAGCGAGCTCAACGGTTTGGAGGTCATCGCGGCGCCGCCGTCGGCGTGGAGCCAACCGGGTGGGGTGCCTTGGGTGGCGATGATGCCGGCGATCAGGTCGGTGGCGAGGCGGCCGTCCTCGACGGCCTCGACGCGCCAGCCGAGCGCGTAGCGGGAGAAGATGTCCAACACGACGTAGGCGTGGTACCAGATCCCCTTGGTGGGGCCGGCCAGCTTCGTGATGTCCCACGACCAGACGACGTTGGGGGCCTCGGCGACCAGTTCGGGGATCGTCCGGGGCGGGTGGGTCGCCTGGCGGCGGCGTTCCCCGTCTTGGCCGGCCGCGGCCAGGATCCGGTACATCGTGCGTTGTGAGCACCAGTAGCGGCCCTCATCCAGCTCGCAGGCCCACACCTGGGCCACCGACGAGTTCGCGTGGTCGTCGCTGTTCAACACCGCCAGGACCTGGTCGCGTTCGGCGGGGGACAGTTCCGCTGGATGCCGCGGTTTGGGGTGCGGCCCGAACACTCGGGGTTTCGGGTGGGCTTGCCGGTGGTGGGTGGCCCGCGACCGGCCGACCAGCTCACACGCCTTGCCACCGCCGGTGTGCGGGGTGAGGTCGTCGACGGTGGCGGCTTGCCAGGCCCTCCAAGTGCGGCGGGTCATCGCGTGTTCCGTGACGAGATCGCCTCCAAGAACGCGACACCTTTTCCCAGCACCTCGAGTGCGGCGTCACGGTCGGCGATGACCTGATCCTTCCTCGCGGCGTCGGCCTCCAGCCGGGCGACCTGCCGCTCCAGCTCGCCGATCCGGGCCTGCTCGGCGGTCCTGGCCGGCCGGCCGCGCTTCGGTGGAACGTCCAGCGTGCCCGCGGTGATCGCGGCTCGCCACTCCTGCACGTGGGAGTCGTACAGCCGTTCCCGGCGCAGCACGGCACCCTTCGTCCCGGTCGGGGCCGCGTCGTACTCCGCGACGATCCGCCGCTTGTACTCGGTCGTGAACGTGCGTCGCTTCGCCCGCCCCTGGCGTGGCCCCGTAGCCGAGGGGGTCGCCGGGAGCGGTGCCGTCGACACCGTCGGGCTGGTCGCAGTCGACGTCTCGTCGGTGCCGACCGGTGCTGTCGTGGTGGTGGCCATGGACCTACTTCTCCTGTCCCCGCCCCAGTCAAGTTCCGCTCAGCCCGGGCGTCTCACACCAGTCTGTCGGATAGGG
>NZ_DAORSO010000325.1:0-1609 GCF_035443565.1 Ornithinibacter sp.
CCGAGCACCGGTCGGCCCAGGCGGCTGCGCGCCAGGGCAGGCTGGGCATCTGGGGCCCGGCCTGCGCGACCGGGTCCGGCACTACCTGAAACTCCTCGGCACCCCTTGAAACCCCTCGGCACCCCCTGAAACTTCTCCGCCATCCCAGTGACGTCGGGGTTGTTTGGCTCTGGCGGAGATATATCTCCGCCCGGGCGGATCTTCTCCGTCATCCCTGTGATGGCGGAGAAGTTTTGCCTTCAGATCGTGCGGTTTCGGCGTGCTCAGGTGGGGCCCAGGCCGGTGACGGTCAGCACGAGTTCGCCTGCCTCGTCGGTGGCCGCCACGTCGAGCTCGGCAGTGATCCGCCAGTCGTGGTCGCCCTCGGGGTCGTCGAGGATCTGCTCCACCACCCACACCTCGGCATCCGAGTCGTCGATCCGCAGCAGGGCCGGCCCCCGAGCCTGCGGGCCGGTGCCGAAGTCGTCGTAGTCGTCGAGGTAGGCCTCGTGCGCAGCCGACCACGCGGCATCCGAGAGCTTGCCGCCGAGGGCCGCCAGAGCGGCGTACCGACGAAGCGACAACAGCTCGACCCGGCGGAACATGCTCTGCCGCACCATGACTCGCAGCGCCCGAGGGTTGGCCGACAGGGCCCGGCCCTCGGTGGGGGTGCGCACCTCGGTGAGCGGGTCATCGCCGGGGTTGGCCAGGGCCTCCCACTCGTCGAGCAGGCTGGAGTCGGTGTGCCGCACGACCTCGCCGAGCCACTCGACGATGTCGTCGAGCTCCTCGGTGCGCGCTGACGTCGGCACGGTCGAGCGCAGCGCCCGGTACGCGTCGGTGAGGTAGCGCAGCACGACCCCTTCAGCGCGGAACAGCTTGTGGTGGGCGACGAACTCGCCGAAGGTCATGGCCCGCTCGTACATCTCGCGCACGACCGACTTCGGCGACAGGTCGCGCGGGTCGACCCACGGGTGCCGCTGCCGGTAGACGCGCAGCGCCCCCTCGAGCTCCTCGGCGAGCGGGCGCGGCCAGGTGACGTCGTCGAGGGCGTCCATCCGCTCCTCGTACTCCATGCCCTCGGCCTTCATCGCGCCGACCGCCTCGCCGCGGGCCTCGAACCGCTGCGCCATGAGGACCGGGCGCGGGTCGTCGAGCGTGGCCTCGATGACGCTCACGACGTCGAGGGCGTAGCCGGGGGCCTCGGGGTCGAACATCTCGAGGGTGGCCAGGGCGAACGCCGACAAGGGCTGGTTGAGCGCGAAGCCGTCGTGCAGGTCGAGCGCGACCTGGAAGGGCCCTTCGTCGTAGCGCCGTCCCTCGCCGCGGATGAACTGCTCGACTTTTCCTGCCGGTTGCCGCTCCTCGGCAGCCTCCTGCGGCGTCTCGTCAGCCTGGGCCACAAGGGCAGAAGGGGCAGGGGCGAGGTGGCCAGCCGCGGCGAGCAGCTCGCCGATCGGGCCGAGGTCACCCTCGTCAGCGACCACATCGGGAAGCAGACGTGGGAGCGGCTGTGGCGCAACGGCATCCGACGTCGTTGCCTCGACCTCGGCGGGGAGCCAGTCCTCGAGGGAGGAGCCGTCGTCGGGCTCGACCACCCCGGCGCGCAGGAGCGAGGTCAGCACCTGCA
>NZ_DAORSO010000326.1:0-1604 GCF_035443565.1 Ornithinibacter sp.
CCGTCTACTACGGTGGCGAGTACCCGCAGGCCGGTCCGTTCTCGCAGCAGATGAAGGCCGCCGGCCTCAACGTCCCGCTCATGGGCGGCGACGGCATCTACTCCGGTGAGTTCATCAAGCTCGCCGGTGCGACCGCCGAGGGCGACCTCGCCACCTCGGTCGGTGCCCCGACCGACACCCTCGAGTCGGCCAAGGACTTCATCGCCGCCTACGAGGCAGCCGGGTTCGCCGAGCCGTACGAGGCCTACGGTGCGTACGCCTTCGACGCGGCCAACGCCATCATCCAGGCCCTCAAGGTCTCGCTGGCCAGCGCCGACTCGGCCGAGGCCGCTCGCCAGGCGACCGTGGACGCCATGGCCAACGTCTCCTTCGACGGTGTCACCGGTGCGGTTGCCTTCGACGAGTTCGGCGACACGACCTCCCGCGTCCTCACCGTCTACGGTGTCAAGGGCGGCAAGTGGGAAGCCGTGAACACCTCGGAGTTCAAGTAAGACCCAGCACTGACGGCCCTGCCGTGATGCACACCTGACAGCGGGGGTGGTTCGCCCGAACCACCCCCGCTGTTCGTGTCCCACAGCGGTTGCGCGTGGCGCCTGACAGCGACGCCGACAGCCGCTACGCTCCCCCCAGCCTGTCGATCGGACAGGTGACCAAAACCACACTCAGAAGTCCACACATCCGTTCGCGAACACCGAGGAGACCCTCGTGGACCAATTCGCCCAGCAGCTCGTCAACGGGCTGACCCTGGGATCGCTCTATGCCCTCATCGCCGTCGGCTACACCGTCGTGTACGGCATCGTCCAGCTGATCAACTTCGCCCACGGCGAGATCTTCATGATCGGCGCCTTCGGTGCCCTGTCGACCTGGCTGATCTTCTTCGAGGGCGAGACGGCCCTGTGGACGCTGCCGATCATGCTGGTCGGCGCGATCGCCGCCTCGGTGCTCACCGCCGTGACCATGGAGCGCATCGCCTACCGTCCCCTGCGCAACGCGCCACGCCTCGCGCCGCTGATCACCGCGATCGGTATCTCGATCTTCCTCCAGGAAGCGGTGCGCCTAGGGTTCAACGACCCGACGTTGTTCCTCTCCAACTGGAACCCCCTCGACTTCCCGAGCGCCAAGCAGAAGGTGCCCTTCCCGCAGATCGACGTGGTCACCGGCCAGGCGTTCACGCTGGGCGGTGTCACGATCCAGCGCTCGGCCCTGTTCACCATCGGTTGCCTCGTGATGTGCGCGGCCGGCCTGTGGTACTTCGTCAACCGCACGAAGACGGGGCGCGGCATGCAGGCCGTCTCCCAGGACCCCGACACCGCTCGTCTCATGGGCATCAACGTCGACCGGATCATCATGGTCGCCTTCGCCGTCGGTGCCACGCTGGCCGCCGTCGCCGGTGTCGCGCAGGGTCTGCAAGTCACGAACATCAACTTCAAGATGGGCTTCCTCGCCGGTCTGAAGGCGTTCACCGCGGCCGTCCTCGGCGGCATCGGAAACGTGTGGGGCGCCGTCGTCGGTGGTCTCACCCTGGGCATCGTCGAGGCCATGGCCGTCCAGTTCATCCCGGGCACCTTCGGTGGTAGCCCGTGGAAGGACGTCTGGGCCTTCGC
>NZ_DAORSO010000327.1:0-1601 GCF_035443565.1 Ornithinibacter sp.
CGTTATGCATCTGGGGCGTGTCTCTGCGCTGAGATTATGTATGTCCGAGTTGCTTCACCCACGGTCCCTTGTGGCAGCGTGGCCGTCTCGGTCATCGCAGGCTAGCTGGACGCCAGGCCTGGGTCCGCCATCAGGGGCCAGTGCTCAGCATCGTGCATGGCTTGACCGCCGTCCCCTTCGGGCGTGCTGCCGAGCAGGGCGCGGGTGAGTTGCTCGCTGTCGCTGAGCATCTCGGTGACAGCGGCGGTCAGGACCGAGTCCTCGACGCGGCGATTGGCCTCGGCGGCCGAGAGCACCGTGCGCCGGGCCAGCTCCTTGAAGAACGAGGCAGTCACACCGCCGCACCGCTGTGCAGCGTCGTCCAGGGCAGCGGGGGTCACCGGCAGGTCGCGAGCGTACAAGCCCAGCAGTGCACGGCGAGCGGTCTCATCGGGCAGAGGGATCTCCACGGCCAGGTCGACCCGGCCCGGGCGTTGGCTCAAAGCTGACTCGAGCAGGTCCGCGCGGTTGGTGGTCAGGATGAACGCCACATCGGCCTCAGCGGTCAGCCCGTCCATCGCATCGAGCAAGGTGAACAGCAGCGGCTGCGGGCCCATGTGCATCTCACGGTGCTCGGCGATCAGGTCTACGTCCTCGAGCACCACGACCGCCGGCTGCAACGCGTGCGCCAGCTCGGTGGCATCGGACACCAACCCCAAAGCGTTGCCCGACAGCACCACGCAGGTCACTCCGGGCATCGCCGCGAGCAGGTAACGCACCGTGTGCGTCTTGCCCGTGCCGGGCGGACCGTACAGCAGCAGACCACGCTTGAGGTGCTGCCCTGCAGCCCGCAACGCGTCGCGGTGCCGCACCGCACCAACCACATGGCGCTCCACCCGGGCCAGCGTCCCCTCAGGCAGAACCACCTCCTCCGCTGCCAGCGCCGGACGCTCCAGGAACCGGATCCCGCCCGCGCTGGGCTCGTACATGCCTCCCGTGAGGTCGAAGGCCAGAACCTGCCCCCGGAACACACTGCGCTCCACCATCAGCCGGCGCACCTGAGCCAGCAGCAGCTCGGAGACCTCACCGGTGGCGACCACCTCCAACCGGCACGCGTTGTCGTACTGCCGGTTCGCCGCCCGCTGCAACACCGCCACCGCAGCGCCATCGAAGTGGAACAGATGCACCCCCAGCGCGACCGCCTCACGCGAAGACGTCGGCCCGGTGTCCACCCGCGCCCGGTCCACCGCCCCGACCGGGGTCCCCCACGCCCCTCGGCGGGCCAGCATGTCACCGAACGTCTGGTGATGGCGCTGGTCCCCACCGCCGATCCCGACCAGCTCCCCACCCCCGTGGTCCGCCAGAAGGGCCTCCACCGCCACGTCCAGATTCACGAACTGGTGGCTCGGCACGTCCAACCGCACCACCGGCACCGTCGCCGGGTCGACGCCAAGGTGCCGCTCGACCACCTCCCCCAGCAGCGGGCCGCCCCCCTGCGCACCCGCACGCACCACCTCCAACGCCTCATCCACGAACCGCTGGAACGACGACATCACATCCCACGTGCGCTCATCCACGACCACGACGCTACCGGCCCCAGCCTCGCCCGAGGGGGAGACCGA
>NZ_DAORSO010000328.1:0-1588 GCF_035443565.1 Ornithinibacter sp.
TCCTCGACGCATGTGACGACGTCATCCGCGAACGGAGCGCGGCGTTGGCCGCGCGCGCGGGCTCCGTGCTCCCCGGCCGTCGAGAGTAGACGCGCGGCTGCCTGTGGATGACGGTCCTCGGGTGTCGGCCGGAGCACATACGGTGGGGCTGTCAACAACTGGGGACCAGTTGCCCGGGATGAATCGTGTGGGAGGTGGCCGGTGGCTCGAGTCCTGCGGGTCGCACGCATCGCCGACCTCACCAACCGCGACCTCGACGCGCTCTGCGGCACCGTCACGGTGGCGCGCGGCCTGGCGTACGCCCACCAGGGCGCGGTCGTCGACGTCGAGCTGAGCGACGACGGGCTGCAGGCCACCGGGTGGGTCGGGGGCAGCCGGGGTGCCGTCTACACGACGAGCATCACGCTGACGCCGCTGACGGGGCCGGAGGCAGGGCCGCACCAGCTGCGTCGCTGGGCCAGCCACTGCTCGTGCCCCATGGCCGGCGACTGCAAGCACTGCGTGGCCGTGGCGGTCGAGGTCCGCGAGACCTACGCCCATGTCGGGGCGCCCGACGACCCCGAGCCGGCCACCCCCACGCCACCGTGGGAGCGAGCGCTCGGCGGCATCCTCGAACCCGGCGACACCGGGCCCGACCACACCCCGCTGGGCATCCTCGTCGAACCGCTGCCCGTCTCCCAGCGCGGTGTCGCCGGGCGTGACCAGCTGCGGCTGCGGCCGGTGGTGCCGGGGGCCCGCGGCGGCTGGATCCGCACCGGGGTGTCGTGGGAGTCGTTCGCTGGCGGCTACTACGGCTACGGCCGGGCGTTCTTCGCCGACGAGCACCGTGACGCGCTGACCGCCATCGCCGACGCCCACCGCCGCTCGGTGCGGGCCTTCGGGTACGGGCGCATGCCCGACGCGATCCTGCTCGACCACCTCGGCCCCGGGTGGGTCTCGCTGCTGCGGGCTGCCGACCGGGCCGGGGTCAGGCTGCTCACCGACTCGGCCGAGAAGGGCCACGTCGCCTTCGCAGCGGCTCCGGCCGAACTCGTCGTCGAGGTGACCCGCACCGACGACGGGGCTGCCCTGCACCCTCGGCTCGACCTGCCGACGGCCGACGGGGGCGCCCACCTCGTCGGTCAGCCGGCGACCGGCTTCTGGGTGCGCGACGACGACACCCTCGTCCTCGGCGGCCTCGCCGAACCCCTCGACAGCGCCCGGCAGCGACTCCTCGACCTCGGCGTCATCGACGTCCCCGACGCCGACTGGGCGCGCTTCACGGTGACGCACCTGCCGGCGCTGCGGCGCCTGGCCCGGGTCAAGAGCCTCTCGCCCGACCTCGAAATCCCGGATGCCGTCGCGCCGCGGCTGGCGCTGCAGGTCACCTTCGAGCCCGGCCACCGCGCGCTGCTGGAGTGGGGGCTGCGCTACGGCTCCGTCGACGGTGGTGTCCTCGTTCCACTGGACTCCGACGAACCGGACCCGATGCGCGATCGCAGTGCCGAGCGGGCCCTGGTCGAGGCATTGCTGAGGGTTGACGTCGTCGCGGCGTTCACCCCTCTCTGGCACGTGGTGGCCCGGGCGAAGCGGCTGATCCCGCAGGTGC